>DAOWHZ010000029.1 GCA_030641105.1 bacterium
CAACTTGCTTTTCAAACGGGAAATTCTTTTTGATAATCTCTCTCATCTTCTTTTCCAAAATCGGCAGATCTTCGGGAATTAAAGTTCTTGGCAGATCAAAATCATAATAAAATCCGTTTTCAATTGCCGGACCAATGGCGAATTTTACACTTGGCCACAGCTCTAAAACTGCCGCAGCCATAATATGCGATAAAGAATGGCGCATAATTTCTAGTTGTTCAATATTTTTTGTTGTAGTCATATTTTTTGTATAGCTTAATTTTTTATATAAATACTATATTAATAAATCACAAGCGCCAAATCCCAAATAACAAACAAATTCCAAATTACAATCACTCAAATTACAAATGGTTTGAAATTTGTATTTTGGAATTTGTTTGTTATTTGATGCTTGTGATTTGGAATTTAAAAAAACCTCGTCTCAGCATATCAAACAACTTAATATACTGGGACGAGGTTTTATTAAACTCCGCGATTCCACCCAGCTTCCCCGGTCGTACCGGGGCTGCTCACTTTATTTATCCTCCGGCTTAGTCCCGAATACTCGGGATTCTGCAAAGCAGAATTATAGTTGGTAGCTATAGCAATAACTTTTGGATAAATTTATTTTATATTATTTAAAATATCCTGTCAATCCTTCGCTGAAGCTACGGATTGCAAGCGATTCTTCCAATAACCCACATTTATAGTCCGTAGCTTTAGCGAAGGACTACTCAATTATTAATTCAATCCGATCAACCAAGCTAGGCGCCCTTTTTATAAATGAAGGATAAAATTTAATATCATAACTGGCAATTTCTGACAGACTATTTAAATAAACGCTTATTTGCTCGCGGTTTAAACCCGCTAACTTTCCCCTGTCAACAATACTAGCGCCTTGTTTGATTATCATCTTACCAATAAAATTAATATTTAACGAAGCCGTGCCTTGATAAATATTATAATTATTTAAACTATAACTAATATCATCTTTACTGAATTCCAATAATTGCTTATTGTCCGGTAAAACTGAAATAAGTTTTTGCCGGGCCAGCTTGTAAATTTCATCATCCATAAAAGCCACTACCGTAACCAGGGTTTTCATAGTAATAGTAAATTCTTCCACTTCATCCCCTGCTTTGCCGTCAATTTGCTGGCTGATTGAATTATTATCAATGTCGTAAATTACTTGATCATAGGTTTGATAATTCTCGCTAACTTCAGTTGTCGCTTTGCCTAACAAGCTTTGCTTTACATCCTTAACTGCTTTGTCAATGTCAGCCTGTTGAATGTGCTTTTTAACCTGGCGTGAATATTTCATTGGCTCTTTGCTTTCACCATAAATTTCATCCTGCAAACCTGCCCAGAGTCCGGGAATTGTAAAATGAGTCGGACCAATAATCATATCCTGGCCTGGTTCGTCAGCATAAACTTCAACTTCAAGCTGGCCGCCAGCCGGCACATTAACTGTTTTCTTTATTCTAAATAACTTATTATCAGGGCTCAACAATCTAGTTGTCGCTACTAAGGGTTGATTTTTATTATAGTTGTTTGTCAGGATAACTTTACCAATAACTTCCTCGCTAATTACCTCAATATCAGTAGCTGGGTAGGTTTTGCTTTGCTCAACCTCAACCTGCTTAACTACTCCTAAAACCTCGCCCTCGCTAACCGCAGATCTTTTATCTTGATTAAAAACATCAATAATTAAATTACTGCTAATGCGCTCCTGATTAGGGGTTAAAATAATAGTAACTTTAACAAAAGAAAAATAAGCAATCACTGCTAAAAGTATTATTGTTAAAATAATAAAACTTAAAGCAATTTTGCGATACAGGCCTAATGACCTGCTCTTGCCTGCTGTTTCCTCATTATCAATTAACTCTTGTTTTTGTTTTTTGGCTGCAATTTCTTTTTTAGCGTAATCTTCTGTCTCACCCGCATAAATTTTATTTGCCGCATCTTTATTTTCAGCATTCTCAACAGCTTTATTTAGCTTTTCTGATTCAGAATCCGCTAAAATGTCTGGCGTTGACTCACTTTGTTTAGCTAAATCACCCTGCGCTGAACCCGCTTTCTTCAAATCTGATCTAAGAGGCGCAACATTAACTTCCTTGCTAATTAAATTTTTCCTTTTTTCTTCCTGCGCGATTGATTCTAAAACAACTTGCGCCTTGGTTGGTTTGGTCTTGGTTGGTTTGGGCAAATCTTTTTTAATCTTTTTAACAACAATTTTTTTAACTTTTGGCTTAACTGTTTTTTTTGTCGCGCCAGCTTTTTTAATAGTTACTTTAATTCTCCTTGGCATATTTTTTAAAAATTTATTTTATTAACACTTATTTATAATATAACAAAATTTTGATTGTTTGTCTAATTTTGTGTGTGAATAAAATAAGATAAATAAAAAATATACTGTGCTGACATTATACTTATAAATTCAAAAATGTCCTGAAACTTCAAAAAAAATAAAAATGCCGCTGGGCGAACCATACGGCATTGATGCGGGGAGGTCTAAGCTAAACCAAAATATCGTACATATTGTTTTTTTTGGCCCAGGCCTCCAAGGTTATGGAAGATTTGTGTTCAGCGTACAGACCAAAATTCGGTATATACTTCTCAGGTGCCTTCTTTCTTCCACTTTCCACCTCTTCAGTTTCGATGGTGGCATGGGCCATTTCCATCAACTTTCTGCCAGATACTTCTGACCACTGCCCACTTTTATGGGCATTAATGATTTGTTTCCACTCCTCAAGAGAATCTATTTTCCCCCAAGCTTGGTTTGCTTCAAACCAAAAAGGTATAAATTCCATTGCTTTTTCCCTCCTTTTTTTGATTTTTTTATGTTTATTTAAAATCAATTTAAGACCTTAAATAACCATATCATACTTTAATTATTTGGTCAACACCCCCTCAACCCCTCTCACCAACTCCTCGCTATACTTCACGCTGAAATCCGTTTCCACATTAGCTTGTTTAATTTTAAAAACAACCTTTTTATCACCCTGATACTTTTGTAAAACCAATTTTAATTTATCTAAAACCTCCTGATTATAATCATCATTTAAAACAACATAGACATTTTTACCGTCAAAGGTTAAATATTTTGATTGAAGATTATTCTGTTTTGGCTGATATTGCGGACTGGAATTCTTGTGCTCTGAATTGCCGTGCTTTACAAAACCGCTTGCCGCCTGCTCAACATTTTCCAAAGTCAGTTCAACCGCCCGATTGCATAACAGCTTTGCCTGCTGATCTTTGTCTGACAGCTTGCCTTGACAAAGCACGACTTTTCCTTCCTGCCAAATGGCGGGGGTTTCCTTAAGCAATCTTGGAAAAACCAATAACTCAATATTGCCGGTCAAGTCCTCAATTTTCACAAACAGCATTTGTTCATTAGTGCGGGTCATAATTTTTTGTATTTTAGTAATCACTCCAGCCGCATTAACCTGATAATCGCCTATACGCTTGCTTGCTTCAGCCAAAGAAACAACCACATTAACCAAATACTTTTTATAATCCGAAAAAGGATGTTCGCTAATATAAAGCCCGAGCAATTCTTTTTCCCAGCCCAATTTTTCCTGACGGCTGGCCAGCGGAGCTTTTTCTAACCGGATTTTACTGTCTAAATTCAAGCTTGGCGCGTCAGCAAACAAGCTTGACTGCCCATTGCTGCGGGCTTTAGCGGTTTCCTTATTAAAATTAAGCAGGTTTTCCATATTGCCAAGCAGTAGGCCGCGCTCTCCGAATTGATCCAAGCTCCCGCTTTTAACCAAACTTTCCAATGATTTTTTGTTTAAATCCTTATCATTAGCGCGTTCCAATAAATCAGTAATATCTTTATAGGGGCCATGCTCTTTGCGCTCTTTAATTATCACATCAACAATATGGCCGCCGATATTTTTTATGGCCTTAAAGCCAAAGCGGATGGTGTTCACTTTTTCAGATTCACTGACAGCTTTATTTTCAGCAGTGCCGCTGGTTACCACCGTAAATGAATCGTATGACTGGTTAATATCCGGCGGCAAAACTTCAATATCCATCTTGCGGCACTCTTCAATTTCAATAGCAATCCTGTCGGTATTCTGCTGATCAGCGGTTAGTAAAGCGGCCATAAATTCTGTGGGCCAATGAGCTTTAAGATAAGCGGTCTGGTAGCCAATCATAGCATAGCAAGCTGCGTGTGATCTACAAAACCCATAACCCGCAAACGGCTCTATAAAAGAAAATATTTTTTCAGCCAGTTGGCTGGGAATGCTATTTTTAACACAACCATCAATAAATTTTTCTTTTTGTTCAGCTAATAATTTAGGAATTTTCTTGCCCACAGCTTTGCGCAAAACATCAGCTTCAGCCATGGTAAAACCGGCTAAATCACGCGCCATCTGCATAACCTGTTCCTGATAAATTGCCACGCCATAAGTCTTGGCTAAAATCGGTTCCAGTTTAGGATGCAAATAGGTAACTTTTTTCCTGCCGTGTTTGCCGGCAATGTAATTAGGAATCCATTCCATCGGACCAGGCCGGTATAAAGCTACCATAGCAATAATGTCCTCAAATTCAGTTGGTTTTAATTCATGCAAATAACGTTTCATGCCGCTTGATTCAAATTGAAAGATTCCTGTAGTTTCTCCCTCTTGAAATAATTCATAAGTTATTCTGTCATCCATAGGAATTTTATCAATATCAATTTCAATGCCGCGCGTATTTTTGATGATCTTAATAGCTGATTCAATAATGGTTAAATTCTTTAAACCTAAAAAGTCCATTTTCAGCAAACCCAAATCCTCAATAGGATGCAAACTGTATTGGGAAATAATTGTTCTGTCTGAAGAAGAAGCATATTGCAAGGGTACATGTTCAGTCAGCGGATCTTTAGTAATCAGCACCCCGCAGGCATGGGTGGAAGCATGCCGAGCCACGCCTTCAAGCCGCCGCGCATAATCAATAATTTTTTTAGCAGCTTCTTCATTTCTGTAAATTTCTTTTAACTCGCCGACTATTTCTAGGGCCTGATCAATTTTAGAAAACATCGGAATCATTTTAGCCAGCTTATCGCAATAATCATAAGGATAATTTAAAACCCGGCCAACATCCCGTATTGCGGCCCGCGCCGCCATAGTGCCAAAAGTAATAATCTGCGCTACATGGTCATGGCCATATTTTTTTTCAACATACTGAATAACTTCATCCCGCCTAACATCGGCAAAATCCAAATCAATATCTGGCATGGAAATACGGTCTGGATTAAGAAATCGCTCAAACAGCAAGTCATATTTTAAAGGGTCAAGATTAGTAATGCCCAATAAATAAGAAACAAAAGAACCAGCCGCGCTGCCGCGGCCCGGCCCTACTACAATTTTATTATCTTTTGCCCAATTCACAAAATCAGCCACAATCAAAAAATAAGAAGAAAAACCCATTTTTGCTATCACTGACAATTCATAATGCAATCTTTGTAATTTTTGCTGTAAATCATCTCCCGCGCCGTCGCAGTCCTCCCGCTTGGGCGGGAGAGACTGCGACGTAGCTCTGACGGCTCCATAGTCCCCTGTCGCAATAGGGGCTGTGGAGCTCCCGCTGAGGCGGGACAAATACCGCTCAACAACCTTTCCCTTATCATAACCATATCTCTTAACCACGCCTTCCAAGCATAAATCAGTTAAATATTCATCAGCAGTTTTGCCGCTCGGCACTTGAAAAACCGGCAGTTGAATTTTACCTAATTCTATTTCTAAATTGCATTTTTCCGCAATTTTCACTGTATTGGCAACTGCCTCCGGCGTATCTTTAAAAGCTTCCATTATGTCTCTTGAACCGCGAAAAGAAAAATTACTGCCCAGCATCATCAGCCGATCCCGATCTTCTTTTTTCTTTTTCATTTGCAAACACAATAGTACATCCTGCGGCTCATCATCATCCTTGTTTATATAATGAACATCGTTGGTCGCCACCAAGGGCGCTCCGAGCTCTTTGCTAAATTCAATTAATTTTTGATTAATTTCCGGCTGATGATCTAAATTGGGATGCGCCATTATTTCTAAATAAAAATTGTCCTTGCCAAACAGTTCCTGATACTGCCTAATTCTCGCTTTTGCTTTATCAATTTTATCAGCTACAATTAATCTGGGAATTTCTCCTGCAAGGCAAGCAGTCATAGCAATCAAGCCATTGCTATGCTTACTTAACACTTCCCAGTCAACGCGCGGCTTGTAATAAAAACCCTCCAAATGCGCAATGGTAGTTAATTTAATTAAATTCTTATATCCTTGCTGATTTTTGGCCAGCAAAACTAAATGATAATTTTTTTCATCTGTCTTGCCTCTTTTATCAAGCCGTGAGCCAGGCGCTAAATAAATTTCTACGCCAATAATCGGCTTAATCCCGGCCTTTTTACACTTCTGGTAAAATTCAATCACGCCATACATTACGCCATGGTCTGTTAAGGCCAATGCCTCTACCCCGTCTTCTTTGGCGCGATTAACCAGCTCGTCAATTTTGGCAAGCCCGTCAAGGAGTGAATAATGGCTATGAACATGGAGATGGATGAATTTCATTTTAGAAATTGGTAATTACTTTGGATTACGAAACGCTTTTTTTGTCATTCCGAGCCCGCAGGCGAGGAATCCCTTAACCGTGAATAGCGCAAAACCAAGTTTAAGGGATTTCTCTCTCCGCGGAGTTTATCCCGCACGATGATGCGGGGCTCCGTTCGAAATGACAAAATTAAGGATTGTTTCGTAATCCAAAGTAATTACATTATATTACTGATGTTATAGTATAATATTTAAGATAAATTGGCAAATTTAAAGGGCGAATATTGCTATCCGCCCTTATTTGTTTGCTCACCTTATCAGGTGTTTTTCAACACATCGATCATTGTGAACATCCTCCCTTTTGTCCCCTCTTCTATTTTTTTGTAAAGATAGGAAATGGCATCAAGGGTTCCCTTGGCATATACATCCCGACCGTTTACATTATGTATAAATTCAAAGCGCACTGTCCTGTCATGTGCTTAAAAACCTGTCAATGGCACAACTAATCTATCCCTAAAATTAGCCAAAAAATACGGCGCAACGCCGCATTTTATTAACTCGCCTTGCGCAAATAACAAATCAATATAATATCACACAAATTGCCACTCCCCGCCGCCCTGTCCCGCAATTCTGCGGGGCTGGGCGGTGAAAGCAGAACAGCTTTGGAATTATAGAGTTTGTGCGTTGCGTAAGGTGAGTTAGTTAAACTACAAATCGTTATAAACCGCAAATCTTAAATCTAAAATCTTAAATCACTTAACTTTCCCAATCATCTCCTCCAACTCCTCATCGCTAAAAAAATCAATAATAATCTGGCCGCCTTTGCCTTTGCGCCTGATTTCCACTTTGGTGCTGAAAAATTCCCGCAAAGCGAATTCTTTGTCTTTGTCCGCGTAATTAATTTTAATCCTGGCCGCTTTAGTTCCGCCAATTCTTCTTATTTCTTTAATAACATCTTCAATGGATAAATGATTGCGTATAATTTTTTTAAATAAAACAATTTGTTTGGCCTCTGAATCCAGGCCGGCTAAAATTTTAGCATGGCCCTCGCTAATTCTTCTATCCATCAAAGCCAGCCGTATTTCTTCAGGTAAATTTAAAACCCGCAGAGTATTAGTCACTGATGATCGCGCCTTGCCCACTCGCTTAGCCATTTCTTCCTGGCTTAAATTAAATTCATCAATTAATTTGCGATAAGCCAAAGCTAACTCAACCGGATTTAAATCAGTGCGCTGGATATTTTCAATTAAAGCCAGTTCTAATTTTTCCTGCTCCTCCGCATCACGCACAATTACCGGCACTTTTTCCAAGCCGATTATCTGCGCTGCCCGCAAGCGCCGTTCACCGGCAATTAATTCATATTGATCATTTTTTTGAGTAACTATCAAAGGCTGAATAATACCGTATTGCTTAATTGACTCAACCAACTCTGCCAAAGACTCGCGGGAAAAATCTTTACGCGGCTGCATAGGATTGCTTCTAATCTGATCGGGTAAAACCTGCAAAATTTTATTTTTGTCAACTTCACTGACAACACCAACCACGGCCTCGCCTTTAGTCGTTGTTGTTACTTTATTTACTTTTTGAGGGATTAAAGAACTTAATCCCCTACCTAATCCATTAGACATACTTTTTAGTATAAAATTAAATTAATAAATACTTAATTTCTTTGAATTACGAAACGCTTTTTTTGTCATTCCGAGCCCGCAGGCGAGGAATCCCTTAACCGTGCATAGCGCAACAACCAAATTTAAGGGATTTCTCTCTCCGCGGAGTTTATCCCGCACGATGATGCGGGGCTCCGTTCGAAATGACAAAATTGAGGACTATTTCGTAATTCACAGTAATTTAGAAATTTTAATGATTTATCTATTCCTCAAATCAATCACCTCTCTCGCCAACCTCCCATACGCTTTCCCGCCTTTTGACTTTGGATCATAATGCAAAATTGAACGGCCAAAACTTGGCGCTTCAGCCAGCTTAACACTGCGGGGAATAATGCTGCGAAAAATACGATTAGGAAAGTATTGATATAATTCATTCATTACCGAGCCGGATAATCTATTGCGCCGGTCATACATGGTAATCACCGCGCCCATAATGCCTAATTCCGGCTTTAAATTATGCTGAACCAAGCCAATTGTTTCTAATAATTGCCCTAAACCCTCCAGAGCATAATATTCGCTTTGAATCGGAATTAAAATTTCATCAGCCGCTACCAAGCTATTAATCGTTAAAAGGCCCAAAGAAGGCGGGCCGTCAACAATTATATAGTCATATTCATTTTTTATCCCCTGTAAAATTTCAGCTAATTTGAATTCCCTGTTTTCTGTATTGACTAATTCAATACCGGCGCCAGCCAAAGATAAAGTTGCCGGAGCTACCTGAAAACCATCTTGCAAGGTATGTTTAATTACTTCATAAATTGATTTCTGCCCTGACAGTACTTCATATATGCCATGTTCCAGGCTTTTATGGTCTATGCCAATTCCAGAAGTCGCGTTTGCCTGCGGATCAATATCCACCAGTAAAACTTGTTTGCCCAGAAATGCTAAATAAACCCCTAGATTAACTGCTGTAGTGGTTTTGCCTACTCCGCCTTTTTGGTTGACAATAGCGATGATTTTACCCATATAAAATAAAGACAACTAGTAAATAGACAATTACATAATTTTAGATTTAAGATTTAAGATTTCAGATTGATAATTTTAGATAATTTAACCTTTAACAATAATAAATCTTAAATCTGCAATCTTAAATCTTAAATTTCTATTTGTCTAGTTATCTTAATTATATTATACTCTAAAAATCAAATTTTGACAATTCCCGCATCTTGCATTATACTAAAATCAGCTTATATTCGCCCAGGTGGTGAAACTGGTAGACACGCGGGACTCAAAATCCCGTTCTGGCAACAGAGTGAGGGTTCAACTCCCTCCCTGGGCACTGGCAAAAAATTTGCATGCTTATATAAAACAAAAATTCCAATGAATTTTTGTTTTTTGTTAAAAAAATTAAACGACTATTGACTTTTGCAACACAATTTGCTAAGCTGATTTGAAGTTTGGAAGTGGCAATTTTTGGTGGAAACAGGTGCGATGTTCGCACATTTTTAAAAAGGAGGGGGTGATAATAAATGAAAGTAGGGGATTTATTTGAAGGAAATTGTTTTATTTTGTTGCGGGATTTAAAGCCCGACTTAGAAAGTATTCCAACTTATGGTATATGGATTAAGGATGGCAAAAAAGTTGTAAATAGAATAGGTTTAGATTATGATGAGAACACTATTTTCACAACAAAAAGTATTGGTTATTTGGGTGGGAAGATGTTTCCTAATAACGAAAGCGTTATAATTATTGGGGAATCCCCTCATTCTCACGATCTGGAATCAGAGTTGGAATAATCCTGAGCCCACAATTTGACTAAATTACTTAGCCAAATTGTGGGCTCTTTTATTTTTCAAAGAAACAAAAGAATTTGCCGCCAAAACAGTAAATTTTTTCTGTCAATTTTTTCTTGAAAAATTTACTGGAATGAGCTATGATTAACTCATAGAAAAACTTGAAATTGTCAAAAATTGCGGCAAAGCCGCTTAAATTTTTAAGGGCTTGCCGTCGCCACCACAGGTGGTGAAATGCGTTTGCGCTATTTTCAGAATAGAGCGCATAAAAAGGATTATGCCACCGCATAATCCTTTTTAATTCTACTGCCGCTAAAAGTCGCCTCAGCGCTATCTGGATTAAATTCTAAAATTTCTTAAAAAGAAAATACTAATTCCAAGATTTGCAGCAAAACTGGGAATTATGCTCCTTATACTCCTTTGCTAAAAAATTCCGTATAACACTTGACTTTTTTGTAAAGTTAGGTTAATATTATTAAAACAACAAAGGGGGGACCAAACGTAAAGTTTGGTTTTTGGCCTTTGACAATTTCATTATATTTTCAGAAAGGGGGAAAATACAAAATGGCAAAAAATGAAACGCAGATAAAAAATAGAGTGCATCGACGTATTGTGAAAAAAAGCGAAAAGAGAGAAAATAGAAAGAAGAAAAAAGAGAAAATAGAAAAAAGAAAAAGAATAAATAGACAAAGGAAAAGGAGGGATGGTTATGATTAAAAGGTATAGAAATAAAAAAATTGCTGAAATTTGGTCGGACAATAATACGCTTGAACTTTGGCAAAAAACTGAACTGGCGGTGCTTGAAGCAAAGGCAAAATTAGGAATTATCACTATAAATGTTTTTACGGAAATTAATAACATCTTAACAAAAACAAAAATAGATATACCCTGGTGGGAAAAAAGAGATGAAGAAATCCATCATGACCTTAATGCATTTATTGATGAACGTATACAACACTTATCTCCTGATTTACAAGCTGAGTTTCATGAAAAAATTACCTCTTTTGATACTGAGGAATCTGCGTTTGTTCGTAAGTTGATAAATTCAGCCAACTTAGTTTTGCAAGATTGTGTAATATTAACTGAAACTCTAAAAAAAATGGCTACAACCTACAGATATACAATAATGTGCAGCCGAACTCATGGACAGCAAGCCGAATTGCAAACTTTTGGAAAACGTTGCTTGTGTTGGCATCAGGACTTAATAAAATGTCAGGATAATCTCTTGCAAGCTGTAAAAAATTTGATATACTCAAAATTATCAGGCGCTTCTGGTAATTATGGCAGTATAGATCCTAATGTTGAAAAAGAATCCTTAAATCTCTTAGGGTTTAAGCCTTATTACGGCGCTACCCAGATATTGCCTAGATTGCTTTTTGCTCATCTTGCCGAAGCGTTATGCCAAACAGTGCTTTGCCTTGATAAAATCGCTTTAGATATTCGATTGGGAGCGAGAAGCGGCTTGCCAATTTATCATGAGCCATTTAAGAAAAAACAAAAAGGTTCATCAGCCATGCCTCACAAGAAAAACACAATTCGCACCGAACAAATTGAAGGTATGGCAAGAATGGCTAAAGGGTATCTTATTATGATTATGGATAATATAAAAACATGGGAAGAAAGAGCCATTGAGCAATCCTGCGTAGAAAGAGTGGCTTGGCCAGATTTGTTTCATGTAACAATACGCTCTCTTAAAGTTATGAATCAAGTTTTGAACGGCTTAACGGTCTACTCTGATAATATGTTGCTGGAAGTTGTTAATACAAGAGGTTGCTATGCCTCAAGTGAAGCCAAAGAAATTATTAGAAAATTAGGAGTAAAGCATGGCCTTAAGGGTGATGAAGGGTACAGAATAATTCAGTTAGCCGCTTTTAATGCTTTTGAGCCAGATGAGGCGCAAAAAAAACTGCGGCAAAACCCACCAATATCGCTATCCGAAGCCAATGAATTACTTGCTAATTATAGCACGGAAGAATGTGTTGCCCATACTTCAATCCAGCATATTATTCAATTTGGCTTATTGAAATATACTGATGAACTTGACATTTCTCAAGGAGATGTTTCAAGATGGAATAAAATTCTGAAAAAAATATTTTCTGTTGCGGAAAATACAGCGCGTTGGAATCAAATATTCCGCCCGATATATCTTTTAAGAAACGAGGAAAAACTTTACCAAGAAATTCTTGGGGAATAAAATAACCTGAAAGGAGGACAAAACATGAAAACAGATGTTCGTTTAATTTTAGGCAGTAAAACAGATGGAGAAAAAGCTAATATTGTACTGGGGGTTTGGAAAAAACTAAATGTTAAATGCCAAGTCTCAATAGCTTCGTGCCATTGGCATACTGGCAAGGGCTTTGAAGCTTTTATTGCAGAAATTCCGGAAAACTATATTGCTTATCTCGGCGGCATGGAATTTTCCGCACCAGGTTTGGCGTCAGGATTATACAGAAATTTTAACTTGTCAGGAAAAATTGTAATTTCCATGCCAACAGACAAGGCTGCGCGCAGCGCCACTGAAAACCTTCCTATGGGAACGCCGCTACTGACATGCGGGCTGAACGAAATAAGTTTAAAGCATGGTTTAACTAATGGAGCGTTAGCAATTGCGCATTTAATCGCTATTAATAATTTGGGAGTTAAAATTATGCTTGGAGAATGGTATAAAGAAAAAGCAAAAGACAAAAAACTAATACCAGAGGTAACCCTGTCTGATGGTTTAATTCCAGAAAAAATCAAAGAAAAGGAGGTATAGAAAATGGGAGCGGAAGCAATAAAAGAAACGAATTTTACAGGATTAGGCAAGCCAAAGCGGGGAAAGGTAAGGGATATTTACGATTTTGGTAGCAGCTTATTGATGGTAGCTACTGATAGAATATCCGCTTTTGACATTGTTCTACCAGACCCTATTCCAGACAAAGGCAAGGTTCTTAACCTTACTTCTCTTTTCTGGTTTGATCTCACAAGGCACATTGTTCAAAATCATATAATAGCTCGCAACATTGAAGATTTTCCTAAGGTCTGCGATCCATACGCGGACGAACTGCGCAATCGCAGCGTACTAGTATGGAAAACTAAACCATTACTGATTGAATGCGTTGTTAGAGGATATATAACCGGCTCGGGCTGGAAAGACTATCAAGGAACCGGCGCTGTCTGCGGAATTAAGCTCCCTAAAGGCCTTAAAGAATCGGAAAAATTGCCAAAGCCCATCTTCACCCCGTCAACGAAAGAGGAGGGCGGAAAGCATGACATAAACATAAACTTTAAAGATGCCTGTAATCTTGTCGGAAAATATACTGCCGAAGAAGTTAAGAGATTAAGCTTGGAAATTTACAATTACGGCTCCGAACTGGCTGAAAAAAACGGCATTATTATCGCTGATACTAAATTTGAATTCGGCTTGATCAACGGCCATATAATTTTGATTGATGAGGTGCTTACGCCTGATTCTTCAAGATTTTGGCCGCAAAAGGATTACAAGCCGGGAGGTCCACAAAAAAGCTTTGATAAGCAGTATGTCAGGGATTATCTTGTAAGTATTGGCTGGAATAAAAAACCACAGGCTCCTAAATTGCCGACTGATGTTATTAAGGCAACGCAAAAAAAATACATCAGCGCCTTAAAGCAGTTAGCCGGAATAACTATCTAAAATAATAATAGAGCGCTAATCCTTATTATATTAAGGAAAAGCGCTCTTTTTTTGCTTTATTAATTTTTTACTTCTTACTTCTGACTTCTAACTTCTTCCTTCTCCATGCTTTTGCCATCAAACATATCCTTAATAAAAACACTAATAGCTGTGGCAACCGGGATTGACATAATAGCGCCAACCACGCCGGCAAGCTTAAAGCCAATCATTAAAACTGAAATGCTGACAATCGGATTAAGCCCGACTGTTTTTTGCATTATTTTCGGCACTAAAATATTATTTTCCACTTGCTGGATGATAAAAAATAAAACTAATACAAATACCGCTAACATTGGCGACTGGGTAAAAGCCAAAAAAATAGCCGGCACAGCGCCCAATATTGGGCCTAAATAAGGTATAAATTCAGTTAAGCCGGCGATTAAAGCCAGAACTAAAGCGTATTCCACGCCCAAAACAGACAAACCAATATAAGTTAAAGCAAATATAACTAAGCTTAAAATCAACTGGCCCCTAAGCCATAAGCCCATTTTCTTCTGCATGCGGTTGATTAACTGCATTATATACGGCTGATGATGGGCCGGCGCGATTGACCAGACTAATTTTTTTATGGCGCTTTCTTCAACCACCATGTAAAATGTTATTACCAAAACCAGGAAGAAGGAAAAAATGCCGCCGAAAATTCCGGAAATGGTGGAAAATACCCCGCCTGCCGCTGTTTGCAGATTAGAGCTGATTGTGCCCAAACTGTTTTTAATACTGTCCAGAATTCCATGCTGAATTGAATATTCTTTAACTGTTGAATAGCCGGAAATTATTTTTTCCAGATAACGGGGAAAATTGGCCGACAGATCAGCAATTTGCTGGGCTATTGGGGGAATAATCAAATAAACAGTAAAGCTTATAACAATAAACAAAATTAAATAAATAAATAAAATGCTTACGCCTCTTGGTATTTTTCTTTTATGCAGCCAGTCCACTGATGGATCAACCGCGCTGGCAAAAACCAAAGAAATAAAAAGTATGATTACAATATCCTTTACCAAAAACAAAAAATAAAGCAGCAAAAAAATCAAAATAATCTTAATTATGGTTGAGGTGGAAATATTAATATTGATTGATCTTTTGTTTAGTTCCATAAAATGCTTGATGCCGAGCATATTATGCCGGCAACGCATTAATTAAATAAAATTATTTTAATTTGTTTACCAAGGTTCTGTTAAATTAGTTAAATTAGTTCTTAGTTCTATCTAAATTTTGCTAATTGAATTTTAACTAATTTAACTTATTTAACAAAATCATTTTTAACAAAACCGTTTTAAAACCGCAAAATCCAAAATTTCATAATCACTGCTAAAAAATATTACGCTGTTTTATTTATCATTATTATACTACATTAAATAAAAATTAGCAACCACAAATTAGATTGAATAATTACTAATTTAATATTATAATTAAATTAGATGTAAATCAAAATTATGTTCAATCCAAAATACACAATTACTCATCAAATCCTTAATGATTTAACCAAAATTTCTGAAATCAAATCTTTAGTAGCTCATACGCCGATTATGCCAAGGCAGGAATTAAAGCTAAGGCGGGAGGCAATGATACGGATGATCCATTCTTCCACCAGCATTGAGGGCAATATTTTAAACCGCTATGAAGTGGAAAAGGTTCTGGCCGGCGAGAAAGTTGACGCTCCGAAGCGTGATATTGCCGAGGTTAAGAATTACCGCGACGCCTTATATTATATTTCAAAGTTCCTGGAGAAAAAGCAGAAAATTACAGTTAAAACAATTCTGGACATCCATCAGCTCACTGTTAAAAATACTCTTGATAAGGACAAATGCGGAAAATTCAGAAAAAGCAATGTTTATGTGGTTTCAAAAAAAGCCGGCAAAGCCATTAAAGTTTCTTATGCAGGCCCGGCTGTTGAACAGGTTCCAAAATTAGTTAAGGATTTAGCCGTCTGGCTTGAAAAAACCAATAAGGAAAAAATCTGCCCTGTTATCGTATCTGGTATCGCGCACTCGGAAATCGCGGCAATCCATCCTTTTGCTGACGGAAACGGGCGGACAGCCCGGCTGTTAGCCACTTTAATTCTTTACAAAAGGGGCTATGATTTCCGCCGTCTTTTCGCCTTGGAAGATTATTATAATCAGGATCGGCCGTCTTACTACAAAGCGATTCATTTGGGAAAAAATTATAAAGAGCGTCTGCAAAATGATTTAACCGACTGGATAACATATTTCAGCCATGGCTTTGCTCATGAAATGGAAAAAATTTATGACATTATCATACCTTTAAGCTTGGGCGTTAAAATGCGAAAGAAACTCGGCGGACCAGTTTATTTAGACAAGGATCAGATTAAGATCGTTGATTTTATGATTACTATGGATAAAGTTACAAGAACTGATGTGGAAGACATTTTAAATGTTTCTAGAGCTACTGCCGCGAGAATGCTTCAAGATATTACCAAGACAGGATTAATTATTAAAAAGGGCACTTCAAAAAATATTTATTATACAATCGCCCTTAACGGATAACTATGAGACGCATTTTGAGACGCATTTGAGACGCATTTTTCGCTAATTATACCTATTTTCTTAATGGCACGCAATTTGGCGCGCAAATGGCGCGCATCATTAAATGTTAGTGCGGGATAAAGTGCGGGATTAGTACGGGATGATTGCGCGATTTTCTGCGCGATTATTGCGCGATTGTTGAGCCGCATTTTGAGCCGCATTTGAGCTCATACATTTTAACATCCTAACATATTAACATTTAAACAACTTTACTATCCGCATGTTAAAATGTTTAGATGTTAAAATGATTTATAATGTGCTTTCCGCCGGATTCGGCGGTTTTTTGTTTTAACTATATGAATTTTAATTAATTTTCAATGAGCTCGCTAATAATAACCAGCCGATTCTTCTGCGAATAAATAGGATCGCAGGTAAATAAGGTCAAAACTGACTTTTCAGTTGGCTGTAAAATTGAAAAATCAGTTGGTTCAATTATTTTTATCTCCTTAATTTTATAGTAATAATTATTTTCCTGCCAAATTATTGAAACAATATCCCCTACTGCCAGCTTATGGAATAAATAAAAAGTTAAATTGCTGGGCGGCAGATATTTAAAACGATGCCCTGTAATTATGGTATTACTGCCTTTATCAGGAGTTGATCCTTCTGGTATGCGCCAAGCTCCTTGCGAAAGCGCGTAATCTCCATTGCTGGAATCAACAATCGGCGCGTTAACGCCTATTTTAGGAATAATTACCCGGTTCGGTGAAACACTGTACTCTGCTTGCGGCAGAGAGTTAAGCTGGGTTTTAAAATCCAGCTTAACATCTTGCTCTGCATCATCTGATTGCGGCAGATTGGCAATAATTTCTTCTGTTTTTTCTTTTACTGCTTCAATGTCCTGCCAATCCATATTCGGCTGTTTGCCCTGATCAACTAATTTATATTTGACCGCGGGCCAAATCGGCAAAGCTATTAAATAAATTATAATGCCAATAGCCAAAAGCTCCAGTGTAATTACTAGAGCTTTTATATATTTTTTATTTTGATTTATTTGAAACATGTGTTTTAACTACAGGGATATTTTTAACAAGAATAAATAAAATTCTTGTTAAAAATATTCTTGAAGTTACAAATACCTCTTTCTTAATAATACCACGGATGATGATAAAATGACAAGCATGGCAATCAAAATAATAACTTCTTTAATCTCAAACATATAATATATCTACGAACATTTCCATCAGCGTTATATCAGCGTATTTATCAGAATTATATCAGCGATAAAAACTTTTATCGCTGATGGTCGCTGATTGTTGCGCTGATCTTCGCTGAAAGATATAATAAATTTAATCCTATTATTTCCTATTGTACAAACCGCCCCGGTAAAACCGGGGCGGTTTGCATTGAATTAAATCAATTTCTATTACAATTCTGGTAAAGCGTCATCTCCATCAGAAACATCTGTTTCAACTCCTGGGTAAAAACGTACCTGTAAAACCTTCAGGCCGTTATTGTTATAATCCCAATATTCACCTAGAAGAGAATCATCAAAAATCGGTACTCTTACATATTCATCGTTAGTTCCGTCACCATCAATATCTATTGCGAATACAATGGTCAAAAGTTCAGCAGTAACATTTGTAAAGGTGGATTTCCCTTTGTCCCTATATGTAATCTCTGTACCGACTTGTTCAACAGAACATAAACCTTGATCAGCATTATAAATTGTCTTTCCGATTTTTCCTGATAAAATGCCCATATTAACCATTTCGGCACAAGTCATCATGATAGCTGATCCACCTGGAGTACCAAGAGGTCTTACGAAAACAGAATAATCTGACATAGTATCTTTACCTTCATCTTCGCCAACAACATATGGTTCAAGACCCGGATCTGGTAGTTGGAATTTTGCCGGACCGTCTGTCGCATTAGCATCAAGTACTTTAAAGCTTTCACCCTCTGGCGCTTTTTGTAATTCTATTTTGGATTTGCCCTCAAGATTAACGAAGATGACATGGCCATTTCCATCAGTCATTTCAGCGGTTTTATCTTTAGAAACACCAATAATATTAAGATTATAGTGAGGACCGCTAGGAGCGCCATTTCCGGTTTTATCAACTCCAGCAATAGACATTACCGGCATAAGGGCTAAGGCAGTGATTGTAAAAATTATAATTTTCTTCATAATTTTGCTTATTAATTCAAATTAATAATCTTTTTTATTAATTCAAATTAATTTTGATTATTAGTTAATAATTTATCCTCCTTTGCCTCCTTTATCTATCGACCTTTGGCAATAAAAAAATCCGCCTTTAAGCAGACTTTCTTGTTTTTATGTAAATTAAGCTAAATTTTTGCGGTTTTGGCAAAATATTCATAAATACTTGGCCTCCTTGTTTTCTCGTGAATATTATTAATTAAACTTAACAAAACTAAATAAATATGTCAATAGGAAAAGTCAAGGCTTTTTTCTTTATTACGTTTATTCTTTTAATCAGGTATTTACAGTAAACGCTTTATAAAGAAGGGGAGGGGCGAAAATTCGCCCCCTTTGATAATTTCTGTTTTTTTATATTATGGATTTATGATCGTAAGATTGCCGTTATCTAAACCGGTTCTATTCCCTCCTACACAAGTACTTTGATTTAGATAATCACCTGATGTGCTAGTGTCATATTCCTTTGTACTTCCATAATAAAGTTCTACTCGCGCAGTATCAAATGCACTATCAGTAAAATGCCCTGGTGAATCAGCGTCTCCTGCTCGGAAAATCATTTTATAACCAGGTATCCCATTCCACTCTCCAAATGCAGTAAAATTAACAGCCGCGTTACAGGTATCACTAGATGGTAAATAGAAATTAATTATTCGGATATCATTGGAATAGAATTTACTCTGATCAAAGTTATCATTTCCAACATTATGGAAATTCACTTCCCATTCTCCGACATACGATCCGTTAACTTTCGCGGCCCAGCCGCCAAAACTGATCTTATTCCAATCTGTTCGCTTCTCTCCTACTATTTGCTCGATAATCTGACCGCCTCCATAAACCATACCTTCAATCATAGCCGCATTTCCGCTGGCACTGCTGAAAGTAAAGGTTTGTCCGGAAGATGAAACTGCCGTACCGGATAAACTCCCGTCGCCGGCGATTGTGCCGACTAAATCGACCGTATAACCTGCATTAATTCCGGTATAAACTAAATTCATCGTAAAATCCGAACCATTTACGTTACCAGCCGCAGTCCAGGTATAACCGGGATTCGAATTATAAAAACCATTGCCGGAAAAATCACCGGATACCAGATCCATCGCTGTGACAATTAGAGTATGGGAATATGTTCCGCTGCAACCGCTAGTGCAAACATAATCAATCCCGTATGTTCCTGTTAAGTCCCAATTAGCTACTGCGTTAGAAGTATTAGGAACTGCTAACAGGGCTGATATTAATATTAAAGTAAAAATCGTAATATTAGCGATTATTTTTTTCATATTTTTCGCCTTAATAATTAAAGACTTAATAGTAAATAGGGGGCAAAAATTCGCCCCTTGTTCGACCTTTATTATTTTTTATGGTTTATTCCAGAAATCTAAGTCAGCATAATTTCTTGAGTCTTTCGGAGTCGCATGGCCTGGATCACCTGTAATTATATAGGTATCTCCGGAATTATTATAGGTATCAAGTTGCCCGGCATAATACATAATCTGATTTTTATCACCAGCCGCATAAGCCGCATCTGCCCCGCTTATCATTGTTTGCACCGCGCTTGTGCAGCCAAAGGCGGCGCAATTAAGTTTAGCGGTAACCAATTGTTGTAATAACTGCATACGAGCTTTATCTACTGCGTCACGTTTTTCAGTTTTTTTGCCTTTTCCTTTCCCACCAGCAAGCGTTGTTTTGTTAGCGATATTAGAATAATATGCGCCAAAAATCTCGCTTCCGCCAGGAGTTAGGTCATTTGAAAGAGTTCCTCCTGGCCCTGACCCTTCCTTATGGTCTGCGCTATCACCGATTAAAATACCTGCTGCTGCAATAAGCGAAGTATATTCTGTATGCGTCTGCCAGAAGCCTTGAGTTCTAGTTGGACATAACTTTTCATTAGTAAAGGTGCAGGTTACATCATCAGCAAGATTTAAATTAATTATCAAACCATTGGCTGTATTCGTAAAGCTATAAGGAGTTTCTGTGCCTGTGACAACGCAAGACACGCCTTTAAATTCCCAATATACATTTGGTATTTCTTCAGTTGCCGTAATATCCTGATTAGCCATTATATCATCAAATAGTTTGTATTGATCTTGATCTGCGTCTGTACAACCTTGGACACCGCTATTATCATCAAGCAAAAAATCGCTTTGATCAGTCATGCTAAAAGTAAAATCTTGGCAATCATTTGGGTCAGCGTCTTTGACAATTGTTAATTTCGGCGAAATATCATCGTTGACAAAGGTGCAAGTGACATCCTCGCCCAAGCCAACGGTTACTGAAGTAACTTCTCCTGTAGAATTATCACAAGTAATTGAGGTGTTGGTGTAGCCGGCAACTAAAGATTCAGACAAAGCATAAGTGCCAGCCTGATCAGTGGCTACTTCTCCTGATTCTGAACCGATTACGTCGTTGGAACCAGCATATAAGGTCCAAGCAGAAGCGTCTTCTGTTCCGCCGTTGTTATTGACTACATGCTTAACAAGGGTCAGGGATGGGGCATCATCATCGTTGACAAAGGTGCAAGTGACATCCTCGCCTAAGC
>DAOWHZ010000011.1 GCA_030641105.1 bacterium
AAGGGGTGAGTTTAAGGAGTTTGTTGTGGAGTAATTTTGTCTTTCTACCGACTTTTAAGTCGGGTTTAGGATGCTTTAGCATCTTGTGGCGTGGCAAGCTAAAGCTTGTCGAATCCGAACTAAAGTTCGGTAGAAAAAATTTTATGTACAAATATCTAGAGCACGAAGCTGATATGGGAGTTTATGCTCAAGCCGAGTCTTGGCCAGAAGTATTTAGCGAGGGAGCCAGGGCTGTTTTTAGTTTGATGTACGATTTAGAAGTTAGAAGTAACCTGCCTGCGCAGGCAAGGAAGTTAGAAGTAAGAAGTATTGAAATTAAAGCGAGCAGTAATAGTATTGAAAGTTTGCTTGTTGAATGGATTAATGAGTTGTTGGCGCAGAAAGATATTCATAGTTTGGTGTTTTTTAAATTTAAGATTGATAAAATTGATCAAGCTGATAAAGAATATAAATTAGCTGGCAATGCGCAAGGCATTCCTGTTTCTCAATACAAAGGAGAAATCAAAGTTGAAGTAAAAGCCGCAACATACTCTGGTCTAAAGTGCGGCAGGAAAAATAACGAGTATTTTTGTCAGTGTATTGTTGATGTATAATATGGGGTTTAATCTTACAATTAATGATTATCCAATTATAATGATTATATGGAATTTGTTTTTATTATTAATTCCATTTTTTTTGTGCAGGAATCTAATAAAATTGCGGCAAAGATCAAAATTTGGCAAATGGCATCAAAAATTATTTGCAGTCTGCCTGTATTTTATTTGGCTTTTATTTGTTCCTAATTCCGCTTATATCATAACAGATGTAAGGCACTTATTAAATTTTTGCCCGCTAAATCAGTATAAAATTTGTCTAGAAAACGCTTGGATGATAATGTTCTTTTTTACTTATGCTGTTATTGGCTGGGTTGCGTTTGTTTATTTAGTGAATCAGATGAAAATTTTAGTGAATGAAATTTGGGGAAAATTGGCTGTTAAAATATATATTTGGTCTATCGTGCCAGTTATATCATTGGGTGTTTTGTTGGGTTTAATCAATCGCTGGAATAGCTGGGAAGTTTTTATTTACTCTAGTCAAATAGCTAAAGACGCATTAATGTATTTTACTGATTTTCTTTATTTTAAAAATTGGTTGATATTTACAATATTTTTATATATACTTTATTTTATTGGAGATTATTTGTTTTTGCCACATGAAACACTAATTAAACAAAGGAAGACGAAAAAACGAATTAAATTTTAAACTTTTTATTATTATTTGTTTTTTTGTTATTATTCGTTATTTTTGTGTGTATAAACATGCAGCAATTTAAACTAAAAAAAATCAATGACAATTTATGGGAAATGCCTGTGCAAGGCGACATGCTTGTACCGGGCAGGATTTATGGCGATAAAGATATTATTGATCATTTGCTTGCGGATATTAAAGCAGGCAAAGAATGGAATGCTTTGCAGCAGATTTATAATGTTGCCTGCTTGCCCGGCATTGAAAAATACTCTTTGGCAATGAGCGATGTTCATCCGGGTTACGGCTTTCCGATTGGTGGAGTAGGAGCTTTTGATTTGGGCCAAGGCGTAATTTCAGTTGCCGGTGTTGGCTTTGACATTAACTGCGGCGTTAGAACTTTATTTACCCCTTTAGTTAAGTCTGATTTGGTTGATGAAGTTAAAAAAGAAAAATTAGCCAATCAATTATTTCGCGATATACCGGCAGGTGTGGGCAGTGAAGGCGATATTAAATTAAGTTTAGAAGAAATTGATCAAGTGTTAGTTAAAGGAGCTAAGTTTATTGTTGAGCGCGGCTATGGAGTGGCTGAAGATTTGGAATATACTGAAGAAAACGGCTGTATTGATAACGCCAGACCAGCTAATGTTTCTTTTAAAGCCAAGCAAAGGCAGTTTAAGCAAATCGGCACCTTAGGCAGTGGTAATCATTATTTAGAAGTGCAGTATGTCCAGACAATTTATGATGAAAAAGTCGCCCAAGTTTATGGTTTGCGTAAAGATCAGATTATTGTTTCAATTCATTGCGGTTCACGCGCTTTAGGCCATCAAATCGGCACTGATTATTTGAAAACTCTGGACACGGCTTCCCGTAAATACAAGATACCAATTAGAGAGCGTGAATTAGTTTGTGCTCCTTTTAAGTCCCCAGAGGGCGTAGCTTATTTGACCGCGGTTAATTGCGGCATTAACTGCGCTTTTGCCAATAGGCAAGCATTAACTCATTTAACCCGCCAAGCTTTTAAGCATGCTATAGGTGTTGATGTAGAGAAAATTAGAATGTTTTACGACATTGGGCATAACACTGTAAAGGTGGAAAAGCATCAAGTCAATGGTACAGAAAAAAAATTATTAGTTCATCGTAAGGGCTCTACTCGCGCTTTTGGTCCGGGAAGAATTGAGATTCCAGAAAAATATCGCAGCGTAGGCCAGCCAGTCTTAGTTGGCGGCACCATGGGAACCCATTCTTATATTTTACATGGAACTGAACAAGGCATGAAAGATACATGGGGAAGCGCTTGCCATGGCGCTGGCAGGGCAATGTCAAGGATTCAAGCTAAAAGAAAATGGCGGGCTGATGATTTGGTGCGAGAATTAAGAAAGCAGGGCATAATTATTAAGGGTTGTAGTAAAGCCGGTTTGGCCGAAGAAGCGCCTGGGTCTTACAAGGATGTTGATAGCGTGGTCAATGTAATGCATAATACAGGCATTGCCATGAAAGTGGCTAAGGTAAAGCCGTTGATTGTGATTAAGGGGTGAAATAAATATAAATGGTCAAGTTTAAATTCGGAATCTGTGGATTTTATGGATGATTGGCAATAATTTATATTGAAGGCATTTTTTTGAAAGCGACCCCGCCCTTCGCGAAAGGCGGGGTCGCTTTCAAAAAAATGTGTAATGCAACAAAATAAATAAAATAAAGATGATGTAGGAACGAGGCATTGCCTCGTTCATCGCCTTCATTCGCGATAGAACATCTTGCCCGTTTTGACTTAGCTGGGCAAGCGGGAGACTCTGCCGGAGCAGTTTAAATTAAACTAATAATTAGGTTGATTAACATGGTATATATCTGAAATTGTTTCAATCGGAATAGTGATATCAAAATCGGGTTCAATGCCAGAGAGTACAACTTCATCACCAGTAAATTCAACAAGTTCTCCAGTTTCTTCCATAACTCCTAGCTCTTCGCCAGGGTGTTCTTCATCGTAATAATCTATGGTAATTCTGTCTCCTTCTTTAATATTTTGTTTTCTAATAATTTCAAAAAGATGTTTATGATTCTTTCTTTTAGCCAATTCCTTTTTATCGTTTCTTAACAGAAGGAGAATTTGATTATATCTGGTTTCTCTGTCTTGAAGTTTTTTCTCCCATTTTTTTTGTGGGTTATAATTTTCATTCATAATTTTGTCTAATAATTATTAAATATTTTTCGCTTTTGCCTAACATATCGGAATAAGCGAAATTTTTATTTTCTTTCCTTATTATTTTTTAAAGAAAAAGAAAATAAAAATTTGGGTGAAGGGCTGGCACAACTCATTAATGTAAATATAAAATCGTGCCAGCCCTGAACCGCTTATTCCGTGTTATGTGATGTAGTCAGAATTTTTTTTTGGAATAAATAATATATTCTACAATTAATGTGCATAAAGGAAACAAAATACTCAAAACAATAGAAGTATCTTTTCCGATATTAGTAATTCCCAAAATGAAGAATACAATTAATCCTAAAGTGAGTGCTTGTAAGATTCCAAAGATTAAAAAAATGTTTTTGTTTTCCATAGTATTTTTAGTTAATTATTAAACGACTAAATTATATCACAAGTTATGCCGACCACTGAAATAAATTGCCAAAAAATAAAAAAAATTTCTGGCTATTTCACATAACATATCCGTATATCAGAAGTTTTTGCCCGCTTCCTTGTTAATTTTATAAATAAAAAAGGGCAAAAATTTGGGTGGAAGAAATTTATACTCCTTATTATTATTTCTCTGTAGCGAAGTGGAAGAGAAAATTTAATAAAGGTAAATTTCTGGAACCTGATATACGGTGTTGTGCGATGTAAATTTTTTATCTCGTTTTAGTTGAATTAAACTTTGTTTTCTTGAAAAGAAAATTTGATTTTTTTGTTTTAGGCAAAGGGAAGAGGGGAATTAGAGGGGTGAATTCTCTTTGCCTAAAACTCCTTATTGTAATTTACGATAAATATTTAAATATTTTATTCATAATTTTTAGTTTTTTAAACACGAAATAATAAATTTGATCAATGCTTTCTTTTACGAATTTGTTATTTTTGTTAATTGTCTTTTTCCATTTACTTCTATTATTGCCCAAATAAAATTTTAAATCTTCTTTAGCATAATCATTTTTTTTTGTTTTGTTCAACACGGTGTTTGATCCCATATATTGTTCCAATAATTCCATATGATATATATCACTGTCCTGATATTTTTGTTTATGAACATGAAGACTTCTTACTTTTAATAAATTGTCCAAAATTTCATGTTGTTTTTTCTTTATTTTTATAAGTTTTTCTTTTTCATTTTTCTCTTTTACATTTTTTATCAAGATGTTTATAAGCCTCTCCAATCTTTGATCTAATATATACATTTCTGAAAAATAATATTCAAGATGATATCTAAATTGTGCTATTTTGGAAAACCCTTTTTTTTCAAGATTGTAATTTGAGGAATTTATAAAAACTGGGAAAAAATCAAGTATTTCAAGCTGACTTTCTATTTCTACTAAAGTTTGGCCAATCTTTAAAATAAATTTTTCCTTTTCGTTGAATTTCACCTTTTCATCCAGTCTTGCTTTAGCTGATTTTTTCAAAGGACTCTTTGCAATTTTTAAAAACCATGTTATAAATATTTTTCTATATCCAATATATTCTTCGCTCATAGTATTATTTCTTTTCAAAACAGGATTTATTGCTCTCTAAACCACTGTTACAAAATATTTTTACGCAAAAACTATTTGTTAAGTTGTCATAGAAATTATTTTCAATCGCATAATAATTTTTTCTAGAAATTATATCTTTCATATTAATAAATCTTGTACCTTCCTGCATAAAATATAATTGACAGTCTTCATAGTAATTCCATTCTAAAGGCTCAGTTGTAGTATTTATGTCATTATTAAAATTCCACTCAACGCTATGCCATGTATATCCATTTTCTCCTCCAACTTTATTGTCTTTTATAAAAAATTCTAAAAATCTGTGTTTTTCTGGCGATTTATTTATCCAGCCATCATCTTTGTTTTCATTTAATACTTTACTGGGTTGCATTTTAGATATATTAGAATTGTTATTCTTCTTTGTGCTATTATAGCCTATATCTAATATATTGGGTCCAATAGGGCTATAAACAAAGAAAAAATTTATACAATATACTAAAGCTAGAATAAATCCTATTATGGTAAAAATCTTATCTCTTTTTTTCATCTGTTTTAATTTGAATAATGCAATAATACCAACAACTAATGCGATAAGCGGAATAATTCCAATTGATCCAAAAAATATAGAAAGCACACCAAGAATTAAGGTTGTTATTGCAAGATTTTTGTGTTTATTGGATGTTTCTTTTTTTGATTTTGGCAAATCGCTTTTACAATGTTTGCATTTAACTGCGTCATTTTGTATTTCTTTGGCGCAGAATGGGCATTTTTTCATATGTTTATTTGTTAAATAAAATTAAATCGTTTTCGTAGCGGAGCGGAGAAAACACATTATTTCCCCTTTTAAATAAATAAAAAAATCAAATTTTCGTCGTGTTTAAACCACTGAATATTAAAACCTCCACTAAGATAAAAAATTTATTTCGTACAACTCGTTTTTATACGAAATATTTTAATATAGCCGACCTTTATTTGTATATTATACGAAAATTATTTTACACATCCAAATTCTCCACTTTCCGCGCCTGGGTCTGGATAAAATGCTTGCGCGGAGCAACTTCACCGCCCATTAATATTTCAAAAGTCTCATCAGCCCGGGCCGCGTCTTCAATCATAACTTGTTTCATAATGCGCGTTTCCGGATCCATGGTTGTTTCCCAAAGCTGTTCCGGATTCATTTCACCAAGACCTTTGTAGCGCTGGATATTGATGCGAGCCGGGGCTTTGGCTTTGGTTTTTTTGTCTTCTTCTACTTCTGTTGATATTTCTTCCTCTGTCCCTTCTTCTGCTTCTTTTGATCCTTCTGCGGCTTCAATCACAATACCGCCAAATTCTTTAATAATTTTTTCTTTTTCTTCTTCAGTGTAAGCGTATTTTGCTTCCGCGCCTTTTTTAATTTGGTAAAGCGGGGGCTGGGCAATGTAAAGATTGCCGTTTGTGACCAGAGAGTTAAAATGCCTGAAAAATAAAGTTAATAGCAATGTCCTGATATGGGCGCCGTCAACATCAGCATCAGTCATTATTATAATGCGATGATAGCGCAATTTTTCAAGGTTAAATTGTTCATCAATATTAGTGCCCATGGCAATCACCAAATTTTTTATTTCATTATTAGCCAACATTTTATCTAAGCGCGCCCGTTCAACATTTAAAATTTTTCCTCGCAAAGGCAGAATTGCCTGAAATCTACGATCACGGCCTTGTTTAGCGCTGCCTCCCGCGCTATCACCTTCAACAATATATAATTCGCATTCCTCTGGTTTGCGGCTTGAGCAATCTGAAAGTTTGCCGGGTAAAGTCATGCCTTCTAAAGCGCCTTTTCGCAGTATTGTGGCGCGAGCGGTTCTGGCGGCGATTCTTGCTTGAGCCGATAGAACGCATTTGCCAATAATGGTCTCAGCTTCTTTAGGGTGCTCTTCCAAGAATATAGCAAACGTTTCGCCAAAAACTTGTTCAACATAAGTTTTCATTTCAGGATTGCCTAACTTACCTTTGGTTTGGCCCTCAAATTGAGGATTGGCTAATTTTACGCTAATAATAGCTGTTAAACCTTCACGGACATCTTCGCCGGTTAGGTTTTCTTCTTTTTCTTTTAAAATATTCTGCGCTCTAGCATA
>DAOWHZ010000096.1 GCA_030641105.1 bacterium
CATCGGTGTATATTATTAATTTTTTGTATTTTGCCATAAATTTATAATCCAAATCTACAAATGACATCCAAATGCCCCAAACAACTACAAATCGAATTAAATTATTCGCATAATTCGTATTCGCGGCATTCGCATACTAATTCGCGGCATTCGCATTATATTTAATATCCACCACCTTTAACTGCGCCTCCTTACGTCCATTAAATTCATTCATCTCCACATAATATACAATATCAATTTTATCACCAATGCGCAACTCTTGCCACTTTTCCGCCTGGCCAAATGCCACTGCCCAAAATCCGTCAACCTTAAATTTAATATGCTGGCCATTAATTCCCATATTCACAATATCCTTAATCTGCGCATCACGGCTGACAAATTTGGGCTGCGGATTGTCTTTGCCAAAAGGCGCAAATTTTTCTAAATCATCAACTAATTGCTCATTAATTTCAGATAACCCTAATTCTGCGTCAATAATTATTTTCGGCTTTAAATTAATATCTTTTAGCCCATTATTGGCAATCTGTTTAATTTTTTTAATAAAATTTTCTAAATTATCTTTGCCATCAATGCTAAAGCCGCAGGCCATGGCATGTCCCCCGAATTTATTTAAAAATTCTTTGCATTGCTCAATGGCTTTAATAATATTAAATTGATCAATACTGCGGCCCGATCCTTTTATATCGCAATTATTTTGAGTAATCGCCAAAATCGGCTTATTAAAATTTTGGCACAACCTGCCTGCCACTAAGCCAACAACTCCTTCAAGCCAAGGCGCGCTATCTTTTGCTTTGTCTTCAGCCAAACTTGGATCAATTAAAACCAATATTTTATCATCAAATAACTTTTTATCAACAACCTCTTTGCAATATTCCACAATCTCATCAGTTATTTTTTGCCGCTCAATATTTTTGTCATTTAACCTGCGGGCAATGGCTTGCGCTTCTTCTTTATTTTTCGTGATTAGCAGTTCATAAGCTGTATTAGCATGCTCCAGCCGGCCAGCCACATTAAGACGCGGCGCTATCTGAAAGCCAATGTTCCAAGCATCTAACCGGCGATTATTTATCTGCGCTATATTAATTAATTCCTTTAACCCAATTCTGTCAGTATTATTTAAAATTTCCAAACCTTTCTTAACTAAAACCCTGTTTTCACCAAGCAAGCTAACGCAATCAGCCACTGTGCCTATTGCCACTAAATCCATAATTTTCTCTTTTAGCTTTTTTTTATCATCTTCGGATAATGTTGACTTTCTAATTAATGCTTTAGCCAGCTTAAAAGCGACTCCCACGCCTGCCAAATATTTAAAAGGATATTTTTCGCTTTCCATTATTGGATTTATAATCAAGCAATCAGGCAGTTCATCCGCGTCTTCCGGAGCAGGATGATGATCAGTTATAATTATTTCCAAACCCGCGCTTTTTGCATACTCAACTTCTTTTTTATTTCTGATTCCATTATCAACTGTGATAATCAATCTAGTTCCTGCTTCTGCCAATTTATCAATTGCTTTTTTATTTAAGCCATAACCCTCGCTTACTCTATTAGGCAGATAAACATCAATCTTAGCTTTAAGTATTAATAATGTTTCAACCAATACAGCAGAAGCCGTAACCCCGTCCGCGTCATAATCTCCATAAATTATAATTTTATTCTGCTCCTTAATATGCTTAATAATTAATTCAACGGCTTTATTCATCTGTGAAAATAAAAACGGATCATGACTATATTTTTTATAATCAGGATTTAGGAATTGTTCTATCTCATTTTTTTCAGTTAAATCACGATTAGACAACAACTGCAAAACAACCTGATTGTAATCAGGGTATTGTTTGATAATATTTTCTTTAATTTTAGGCAAAATTTGCCAGTTTTTTTGTTGAGAGGTTGACATATATTTGTAAATATGATTAGATTATTTATTACAGAATAAAAAATAATAAAAAAACAAAAACCAATTAGACAAAAAGGGGGAGGGTAATAAAAATGAGTATACTAGACGGCACATTAACAATATACATGCGTCCAGATAATTTAAACTCATATTTAAATGGTCAAGAAGCGTATGGGTACATAACTCCAGATAAAAATAGTTGGCGTTTAGAAATACCCGTAAGCCAAATTATTGAAGTGAACATTCAAAATAATTCTGTATTATTATGGAGAAAAAAACACTAAACACAATTTCCACTTCAATGAAACAACTCTCGGCAGTTCGTCTTAAACGAACTGCCGTTTTTCTTTTCTCTCACCCTGACCCTCTCCCACAACCGCGGTTGAGGGAGAGGGAACTAACTTTTAATGTTCGTCTTTAATTTTAAAATTATTATCTATAAAAATTATTTATAAAAACCTTCAATCTATTTAAAACTTGTTCAATATTATATTCTACATCTTCACTTTTGACTCTAAAAAATTTAATGCCCTGATCTTCAATAATTTTCTGTCTTTCTTGATCATAATTCATTTGGTCTTCATCTAAATGAACCGGGCCGTCAACTTCAACAGCTAATTTCAAATCATAACAATAAAAATCAACCAAATAACCTTTAATCAAATGCTGTCTTCTGAATTTTAAATTTAAAAACTGCCTATTGTGAATTGCGTTCCACATTATTCTTTCTGATTTAGTCGGACTTTTCCTGAATTCTTTGGCAAGTTGAATTTTACCTTTTTTACTCATACCAATTTCATTCCTCATGGGAAAGGGGAATTATTTGAATAAAAATAAAAAATTTATTATAGCTCCCCTCTCCCGTCCCGCAGGATTGCGGGGTGGGAGAGGGGTTGGGGGTGAGGGTAAATCACATAAACGCCACCCCTAATGTCCAAAGCACCATGGTAAAAATAATCATAATGCTTATAATTGTCCAAACTATTTTTGTTATTGTTTTACGTTTCATATTTGTATAATGCGAATCTGCGAATGTATGCGAATGCCGCGAATAATTTCTATGCGAATTTGCTAATTCGCATTATTCGCATTTGCGGCATTCGCATATTAATTTGCGGCATTCGCATTATATTTTATCGTTTTAATATTTTCACAAAAACATCACTCGGAATTTCCACGCTCCCCTTGCCCGCCGCCATCATCTTCTTTTTGCCTTTCTTTTGTTTTTCCAATAGCTTGCGTTTACGCGATACATCTCCGCCGTACAGCTTGGCGGTTACATCTTTGCGCATTGCCGACAATCTTTCAGCCGCAACAATCTTGCCGCCAATAGCGGCTTGCAATTTAAGCACAAACATCTGCTTGGGCAAAGCTTCCTTTAATGTTCTAACAATTTCTTTGCCTTGCTTAAACGCCTCGTCTTCATAAACAATCATTGATAAAGCTTCAACCGGCTCTTCAGCTACCAAGATATCCATTTTTACAACTTTGGCTTCTTTATATCCAGAAAACTCATAATTAATAGAGGCATAGCCAGAACTTACACTTTTTATTTTATCATAAAAATCAGTTAATATCATAGCCATTGGCATTTCATAATGAAGTATAGCACGTTCCTGATCCAGATACTCTGTATTTTTATAAACACCTCTTTTATCCTGAACTAAACTCATAATTGATCCAATATAATCCTTTGGGGTGATTATATCCAAAGTTACCCATGGTTCTTCTATCTTTTCAATCACTTCTCTATCGGGCAAAAGTTGCGGACTGCGTATAACTAACTCTTCGTTGCTTTTTTTATAAACCTTATAGGCAACACTGGGAATAGTAACAATTAAATCCAAATTATGCTCCCGCTTCAGCCGTTCCTGAAAAATTTCTAAATGCAGCAGGCCTAAAAAACCGCATCTAAAGCCAAAACCCAGGGCTTGCGAATGTTCTGGTTCATACGCCAAAGCAGCGTCATTCAGCTTTAATTTTTCCATGGCGTCGCGCAGTTCCTGAAACTCATTGCCTTCACGCGGAAAAATCCCGGCAAACACCATTGGCTTAACCTCTTTGTAATCTTGCAATTGCTTAACTTCGCCGGCTGTTTTTTGCAAGGTTATCGTGTCTCCAACCCTGCACTCACTTACATCCTTAAAGCCAGTTACAATATAGCCGATTTCACCTGTTTTTAATTCTCCCGTTGATTGGTAATCCGGCTTAAATATCCCAACATCCAATGCTTCGCTTGTTGCGCCAGTGGCTATTAATTTTATTTTATCACCTTTTTTAATTTGTCCATCAACAATACGCACATAAGCAACAACACCTTTATATTCATCATAATTAGAATCAAAAATTAATGCCCGTAGAAACGAGGCATGCCTTGTTCCTACGGGCGCTGGCACACGCTCAACTACAGCATCTAAAATCTCTTTAACACCCTCGCCAGTTTTTCCTGAAGCGCAAATTATTTCCTCTTTGGAGCATCCTAATAATTTTATAATTTCATTTTTGGTTTTCTCTGTTTGCGCCGCCGGCAAGTCAATTTTATTCACAACCGGTATAATAGTTAAATCCTGCTCCATAGCCAAATATAAATTAGCCAAAGTCTGCGCCTGAATCCCTTGCGTGGAATCCACCAGCAAAATAGCGCCCTCAACAGCCGCCAGGGAACGTGACACTTCATAAGTAAAATCAACATGCCCGGGAGTGTCAATTAAGTTCAGAATATATTTGTTATCATGAATTTTGGAATTTGGCTTTTGGAATTTGTTTGTACTTTGTACTTTGTAATTTGTAATTTGGGGAATATATTCCATCGTAACCGGCTGTAATTTAATAGTTATCCCTCTTTCCCTTTCCAAATCCATTCTATCTAACACCTGCTCTTTCATTTTTCTTTTTTCAATTGTTCCGGTAATTTCCAGCATGCGATCAGCCAAGGTTGATTTGCCATGGTCAATGTGCGCAATGATGCAAAAATTTCTGATGTTGGTCATAAAATGCAAAAATAAGAACAAGATGATAAATAAGAAAAATAAGAATTAATTTTAATCTTATTTTTCTTCTTGTTCTTATTTATCTTATTTTGGCGATGTTGTATTATCCAACAAAAAACTATATTTTCTTAATATACTTTAAAAAATCTTTGAAATCACTTATATTTTCCTGCAAAAATCTGTAAACCAAATATTCGCTTAAGCCAGGATAAGCATGAATGGCAATATTGCGAAAATTTACCATACCCTTAATTTTTTCAGCATACTTTTGCGGCAAAATTTTTTCTTTAACAAGCAAAGGAACAATTTTACTATAATTTTCAGCTTTTATTCCTTTGTCTGACAAAATATATTGCCCGATATCCAAAATAGATTCTATGGCTATAACCAAACCATAACTTACAGCCCAAAAATTTTCTTTTTCACGCTTTATATCCTTGAGAGATAATTTTTGCAACTTTACTAAAACATTATAAGTTTCTAATAATTTATTCTTTTTTTCTTCTAATTTTTCTTTTAAAATTTTTGTCATATATTTTTTAATCTTAAATTTAAAAAATAATTATAAATATTTCTTAATTTTTTTGTGTCTTCATATTCATGCAAAGTTTTATTTTCAAACATAATCCTTTTAAATTTATCAGCAACATATAATTCTTTTCCTTCTACTACTGCATTTTGCTTAAGTAAGGGCGTTGTCTGATTCAAGATTAAAATTCCGATTTCTTTATCAGGGTATAATTCATTAAACAAAACTGACAATTTTAAAGTTTTATCCAAATATTTTTCTTCTTTTACTTTTTTATCTAATAGCACCGCTATATCAACATCACTTTCAGCCATAGCGTCGCCGCGAGCTTGCGAGCCATATAAGTACGCCAAAATAACCCCATGCTTTTTGAGTTTATTTTGAAATGATTTATTTAATTTTTTAACATAATTTTGTTTCATATTATTTTTATCTTACTATCTTTTTACCTTTTGGTCAAATAAAAAAGGCGAGCACTGCTGTCCGCCTTAATAATATTGTTGCTTTTACTTAGGCAATTATAACGATGAAAGGTCGTCAATAATTGCCTTTTCCAGAACAGGAAGAGCTTTATATGTCCTGGGAAATTTCGTGGGATCAACCCAAAACGTTAATTTACACGTTAATTTACAACTTTATTTTTTTATCAAAGAAGCTTTCTTCTTTATTCCCTCTGCTTTTCTGCACATCTCTTCTGCCAAGTCTTTTCTGCCCGCCTTTTCATAGCTTTCAACGGCGCTCATATACTCTTCATACGCCCCCTCATAAGTCGGGGTATATCCAAGCTCATCTGCTTTGCTATGGTTTTCTGCTATCGCAACAATATCGTTTTCCATTTCCTTTGCTGACTCGGCCCACTCATCGGCATCTCTCTGCCATAGTTCTTTTGCGCCTTCAATATCGCCAAGCTTTTCTAATCTAAGAGCCGCCTTTACAAACTTGCCGATACTCTTATAACGTTCTGCAAGACCGAACAAGGATCTTCTTCTTTTTGCCTCTTCCTCTGTAATCACTCCTGCTTCTTTTTTTGCTTCTTCCAACTCTTCGGGAGTATTAATTGTTAAGTCCTGA
>DAOWHZ010000073.1 GCA_030641105.1 bacterium
CTTGCCATCCGTAGTCCCGCAGGATTGCGGGACGAAGGATGGAGCGGGTAACGGGAATCGGACCCGTGCTTCAACCTTGGGAAGGTCGCGTATTACCATTATACTATACCCGCATGTAGATTTTCGATTTACGATTTTGCTGATTTTTAACTCTTATGTTGTTCTTATATTATATAACATATTTTTAAAAAAGAAAAAAGCCGCGAAAAATTTTTATAGTAATCCCTAAAATTATTATTTCTTTAGGGAAGGGTAATTTTATAGGAAATTAGCTAAAATTAAAGTAAAAATCATATTATGTATTATACTTTCTACGGGCGAAAGACTTAGTCTCTTGACTTATAGAAAACTTTGTGCTATATTAAGGTAATAAAAAACATAGACAAAAATGTTATAATATAATTTTCAAGGAGCAAAAAGTAAATTAAGGAGACAAGGAGATATTAATTTATTAAAAATCAATAAAAATATGGACAATAAATCAATTTTAGATCAAATAATAACTAATCACAAGCAAGAAGAAGTGACTAAATTAGATGCTACTGAAATTATTAATAACTTGTTTAGCGAGCTTAATAAGCGGGAAAGTGATGTTTTAACCCGCCGCTTTGGTTTGCATGGAGCTGGCAAAGAAACCTTAGAAAAGATTGGCCAGGTTCATAAATTAACTCGTGAACGCATCAGGCAAATTGAAACCAAAAGTATTAAAAAATTAAGGCAGTTGGAAAAATTAGAATCATATATCAGCGGTTTGAAAAAAGTAATTAGCCAATTATTGGAAGAGCATGGCGGTTTAATGGAACGAGAATACTTACTTAATAATTTAGTTAATTTTTCAGTTGATAATGTTAAAATTAAAGCCGAAGACGAAGAAATTCATAAAAGCCACCTTGATTTTTTAATTATTAAGTTATTACATGATGAATTTGAAGAGGTTAATAATTCGGAAAATTTTAAAAATTCATTTAAATTAAAATATCAAACATTGAGTCATTTAGAAGCTTTAGCTGAAGAGTTATTAGAAAAAATTAAGCAAGCTAAAACGATTATAGCCACTAAAGATCTATTTATTTTAGCCAAAGAACTTGAAAGTTTTAAAGATGAACAAGATAAATTTAATGTTCCAAATAATATTGATATTTCCAATATTTTGAACAGCGCAAATTTTACTGAAGATGCTGATTTAATTAACGCTAATAAAGTTTTGTATTCAATTTTACAGGCCGCTCGCGGAATTGAACAGAATAAATTTGGTTATTGGGGTGTCCATAATTGGCATGAAATTAGACCCAGAACTGTTAATGATAAAATTTATTTAATTTTAAAGAATCATGGCAAACCAATGCATTTTGTTGAAATTGCAGGCGAGATTAACCAAATTGATTTTGACAAAAAAATTGCTAATGCCGCCACTGTTCACAATGAGTTGATTTTAGATGATAAGTATGTTTTAGTAGGACGCGGTTTGTATGGCTTGACAGAACAGGGCTATCAACAAGGCGCGGTAGTTGATGTTATAGAAGATATTTTAGCTAAAGCCGTGGAACCATTAAGCCAGGAAGAAATAATTGACAAAGTTTTAGAGCAACGTGTAGTAAAAAGAACTACGGTTGTTTTAGCTTTAATGGATAAAAAGAGGTTTGAGAGAGTTGATGGGAAGTATATTGTTAGAAAACAGAAAACAGCCCGCCTGCGCAGACAGGAAAACAGAAAGCAGAAATAAGATAATTTGTGAGTCTGAGGCGAGGATATTATTCTCGCCTTTTTTGTTTGGCAAAAGATAAAAAAATGTGGTAAAATGTTATTAGAAATTAGAAATTGGTAATTTGGAATAAATAAATTATGTTTAACGCAACCCCCAAATTTCAAATTTCAAATTTCTAACATATGTTTGATATTAACTTTATAGAATTATTTAAAAGCTTGCCGCCGCAATTAGCAACCATGCTTATTGCCATAATTCCTATTGCTGAACTTAGAGCTTCTATTCCCATAGCTTTGGGAGTTTATAAGTTGCCGATTTGGCAGGCAATATTTTTTTCAATAATTGCTGACATTTTTATTGCGGCAATGATAATTTATTTTTTAGGCCCAGTTTATAAAATTTTAAGTGGCAGGTTAAATTGGATTGATAGGTTTTTTGTTTGGCTGTTCAGGAGAACCAGGAGAAAATTTTTTCATAAATATGAGATTTGGGGGAATATTGCCTTAATGCTGTTTGTGGCTATTCCTTTGCCAGTAACCGGGGCCTGGACCGGCTCAATCGCTTCCTGGCTGTTTGGCATTCCCCGCAAACGGTCTTTGTTTTTTATTTCCATAGGTGTTATAATATCAGCAGGGATAGTGACTTTGATTAGTTTGGGTTTTATTAAAATATTTTAGATACATAATGCGAATCTGCAAATTTATGCAAATACTGCAAATTACGAATTATGCGAATAATTAATTTGCATAATTCGTAATTTGCAGTATTTGCATATTAATTTGCGGTATTCGCATTATATTTATTTATGAAGAACAATAAAATTGTCATTGCCAATTGGAAAATGCGGTTAATGTTAGCTGAAACATTAGATTTAGCTAAAAAAATGAAAATTAAATTTGCCGGTTTTAAGACTGGTGAAGTAGTAATCTGCCCTAATTTTATTTCTATGCAGGAAGTAAAAAAGATATTAAAGCAAGGTTTAATTAAATTAGGCGCGCAAGATACTTTTTGGGAGCAAAGGGGCTCCTATACTGGTGAAATTTCACCTCATATGTTAGCTGAAGCAGGCTGTGATTATGTTATTATAGGGCATTCGGAGCGGCGAGAATATTTACTGGAAAATTATGAAATGATTCATTTAGAGCTTAAGCAGGTTTTAAATGTTGAAAAATTGACTTCCGTTGTTTGTATTGGCGAAAGCGGTGATGAGCGTAAAACCGAACGTAGAGATTTTGTTTTAGTTGATCAATTGCATCAGGCTTTAGGCGGGATTGATATTGTTGGCAGCCAGCAAGTTATTATTGCTTATGAACCGATTTGGGCAATTGGTTCAGGCGTCGCCATTGAGCCGGAAGAAGCTGAATATGCCCACAAGATTATTAAGTTAACATTAAAAGATATATTTGGCATGCAAATAGCGAATGACAATTTTCGTATTATTTACGGCGGCAGTATTAGCAGTAAAAATGTTAAAGATTTTGCCAATCTGGAAAATTTGGACGGCTTATTAGTCGGCGGGGCAAGTTTGGATGCGGATGAGTTTTATAAAGTGGCAAAGGTAATACTTAAATAATTTAAGATTTCAGATTTCAGATTTAAGATTGATGATTTTGGTTTTTTATCCCAAAAATCTAAAATCTTAAATCTGAAATCTAAAATTCATTTATGCTTGTTCACATTAAAGACATAGTTAAAGAGGCGCGGGCCGGTGGTTATGCTGTCGGCGCTTTCAATATCCATAATTTAGAATCAGCTCTTGGAGTGGCTCAAGCAGCGGTTAAAGCAAAATCCCCGGCTATTATTCAGGTTTCCGAATCCACAATAAAATATATGGGATTAAAGCCGATTACGCATATTGTTTCTACAATAGCTAAAAATATTGCCGCTGTTGTGCCAATCGCCCTACATTTAGATCATGGTAAAAGTTTTGATTCTATTTTTGAGTGCATTAGCGCCGGTTTTACTTCCGTTCATATTGATGCTTCTGACTTGCCATTGGATGAAAACATAAATTTAACCAAGCATGTAGTAGCCGTGTCTCATACAAAAGGTGTTTGGGTTCAGGGCGAGGTAGGTGCGATTATGGGAGGCCATGGCAAAATAAGCGGTAAAATAAAAAATATACCGATTGCCAAGCTGGAAGATGTGGTTGAATTTGTTAAGCAAACTAAAGTTGATACCATTGCCGCTGCTGTTGGCACGGCCCATGGGGTATATGAAAATGAATATATTAAATTTGACCTGCTTAAATCAATTAAAACAAAAACCAAGAAACCATTTGTTTTGCATGGCGGATCTGGTGTTGATGATAAAAAAATTAAACAAGCCATTAAACAAGGTGTAAATATTATAAATATCGGCAGTGATATCAAAATAGCTTTTTGCCAAGCTTTAATTGAGAATTGTTTAAAAAACAAAACAGAAACTGATCCCCGCATTTTACTAAAGCCAACTATCAAGGCAGTGGAAAAAGTGGTTGTAGATAAAATAAAGCTGTTTGGCAGCGCCGGGCGGGTTGAGGTCAGGGAGGTGGAAACGTAGAATTTTAGATTGAAGATTTTAGATTGAAGATTGGATTATTTAAATAATGTTGTGTAAGATAAAAAATAAATCTTAAATCTTAAATCTACAATCTTAAATTAATATATGTACAACATAATTCCCTTAATTTTAATTTTAATAAGCTTAAGTATTATTATAATTATTATAGTTAGAAAATTTTCAGCATTGGCTAGTTTAGATGTGGAAAATATTCCAGCTGAAAAAGAAGCAAAGTTTAAAGAGCGAATTATTAGCAGCAGATTAAAAAGAAATTTTATAAAATGGAGTTCTAGACTGACTAGATTAGTCAGGCCTATTTTTGAGCTTGTTAGCAGATTTTTTAAGTGGTTGTTTAATAAATTAAATAAATTAGAAGAAGATTATAAAAGTGAAAAAGTTTTATTTGGCAGTGATGTAAAGCAAAAGATTGAAAAATTGTTTGGTGAAGCCGAGGAGCTTAAAAAAATAGGAGATTTAGCAGAATCAGAAAAAATATACATTGAGATAATCGGCCTAGACAGTAAAAATATGAAAGCTTTTAAGGCATTGGGCCAGCTTTATTTTGAGCGCAAAGACTTTGAGGAAGCTAAACAGACTTTTGAGCATATTTTAAAGCTAGAAGAAGATGATGAAGGGGCCTATGATGGTTTGGCCCAAATAGGCAGAGAAAAAGACGGCTTGGAACAGGCAAGGGATGATTATATAGAAGCTTTAGATATTAATAGCCAACGTTCCCAAACATATTTTGATTTGGCCCTGGTTTATCAGGCAATGAATAACATAAATAAATCAGTAGCTAATATTAAGCAGGCTTTGCGCATTGAACCGAATAATCCTCGTTATCTTGACACTATGTTGGAGGTAAGTATAATAAATAAAGATAAGCCGTTAGCGCTTGATGCTTACAAAAAATTAACAGAGGTTAATCCGGATAATCAAAAGTTGGCAGAATTCGAAAGACAGATTGATGAATTATAATCACATAACGCCCTACTTCGCTAAAGCTTCGTAGGGCAAGCCCACTGTTGTTAAAACCTTGGCGGGCTTGTCTTCCGTAGCTTTAGCGAAGGAAGGCCGAGATAGCTCAGTGGTAGAGCAACTCCATGGTAAGGAGTAGGTCCGGGGTTCAAGTCCCCGTCTCGGCTCCATGCTATGCTGTTAGCTTCGCATGGCAAGCCAAAACTGTGCTAAAGTTTCATATGGCAAATCAAGGGGAAACACTGTAATTATAATTGCAGTGTTTTTGAATACTTAAATTAAATTCAATGCCAAAAGGGTTTTTTTTGTTTTTTTGTTTGCTATTGACATAAATTTAAGAATATGCTATTATGCCATAATAGCATTTTTTTATTTTCCTAGACAATAATTATGACTATTTTACATAAAAGTAAAACAAGAAATTATATTATAGCTATTTCTCTAATAGCCATGTTTTGTATTGGTTTAACTAATTATGTTTTTGCCCAAACCAGTATTGAGTTTCTTAATATTCAGGTAGAAAATATTGACGGCAAAACAGTGAAAATAAAATGGTCAACAAATATAGGAACCAAAGGTAAAATTCTTTACGGCAAATCCAGTGATAATCTTAATTGTTATTTAATTGATGGCAAGGGTTATTTAAAATATCATGAAATGTCAGTTGGCAATTTGGAGTCAGAAACAACTTATTATTTTCAAATAATCGCTTCTGATAATGATGAGCGGATTTATTCTTTTATTCGGGATTTTAAAACCATGGAATATCATGATAAAATTGCCCCAAAAATAAGCGATCTGCGCGTACCCTATGTTAGCGGCACAGCCGCAGTTATTACCTGGCAAACAGATGAAGAAGGAACCTCGGTTGTTGAATTTGATCAACACGAAACATATAAAAAATCAGCTGGCAGCCGCGCTAAAACAACTGATCACCAGATTATTTTAAGGAATTTAACCCCAAATATACAATATTATTTTAGAGCATATTCCGTGGATAAAGATAATAATAAAAGCAGTTATTATTATAAGGAATTTACTACTTATAGCAGTGATCAAACTAAAGAAGATCTTGTTATGTCATATTTAAGGCCAAGCGGCCCTGATGATGCAAATATTACTAACAAAAGCATAACAATAAGCTTTAAAACCAACCATTGGGCTAAAGGCAGTGTTAAGTTAACAAAAAAAGGGCATAGAACGCAAACTAAAAATTTAGATTATGGCTCAAGCCACCAGGCAATTTTTGACGGACTTTTTTCTGATAATGAATATATTTTATTTATTAGCATGGTTGATATTTTTAATAAAAGAACTGAAATTAAAAATTATATAATCAAAACCGTTGAAACCCCTCCAATTGAAGCTATCCTCGCTGATGAAGTTGTTGATCTTTACGGAGTCACTTGTTCTAATAAGATTTTAAATTTAAGCGGCTATTACGGACAATATTTTAATTTACCAATTAATTATCCAAAAGCAGGGGAATCAGCAGGTATGGCCACCGGCTGGTATGATAATAAATATTTATCATTTTCCAGAATTGATCCTAATTTAGATTTTGGTAATGAGTTTTTTCCAATAGACGAGGGCTTGGACGGTGATCCTTATTATTTTTCTGTCTACTGGCGCTCTATTATTGAAGTTCCATCTGATGGTAATTATAATTATCAAGTCAAATCAGATGATGATTCATGGGTTTATATTGACAGCAATTTAACCATTGATTTAAGCGGCATTCATAAAGCTAAAGGCAAAACACAGGATATTTATTTAACAAAAGGATTGCATACTTTAGAAATTTATTTTGCTGAGCGCAAACCTTTTGGCTCTTATTTTTCTTTTTCTATTGACAACCAGATTAAAGTTCATCCATGGCTGGCAGATTGTTCTTCTTTTTTTGATCAAGCCATTAGTGATATAGATGACAGCAAAGTTATTGTTGAAGGCATAGAATTTTCTTATTATACTTCAGCATCTGCATTGTATAGAACATCTGATTCTCCTGACATTTATGCCATAGTCAATGGACAGCGCCATTATATATCTTCGCCGGCTTCTTTTGGGGAGCACGGATACAGTTGGGCAGACATTAAAACAGTTAGCTGGCCAGAGTTATTCCAATATTCAAGGGCCAGATTAATTAAAAGTCCGGATAGTTCAACTATTTATTATCTGTATCAGCGTCCGGAAGGCCAATGGTTAAAAATAGCTATTCCTTCACCAACAGCTTTTGTTTCTTACCCCGGGAATTTTTGGGGCAATGTTATCACTGTAACCCAGATTGATATTGATAATTACCCTGATGTTAAGCTTATTGAAACAGCTGATGATCCGGCGGTATATTATTTAGAAAATAATATTAAATATTTTATTTCCGGGCAAGTTTTTAAACAGCGTGATTTTAGTATCCCGGAAATAGCTGAAGTTAGCCAGATTCATTTAGATACATATAGAACCGGACAACCGTTGAAATAAGAAAAATAAGAGAAATAAGCACAAAAAAGTATAACCCTTGAAAATTTTATTTAAGTGTGTTAAATTTAAGATAGTTAGTTGAAAATGCCCTTGTTAATAGGGTGTTTTAGTTTAGATAAAAATAAAAATAAATCGTCAATCGTCAATCATAAATTGAAAACCCAAATGGGTCGGTACCAAAGTGGTCAACTGGGGCAGACTGTAAATCTGCTGGCTTCGGCCTTCGTTGGTTCAAATCCAGCCCGGCCCACCAAAGAAAATTAAAAATTAAAAATGCAAAATGCAAAACTATAATGCGAATCAGTCCCGAAAGCATTCGGGATATGCGAATCCCGCAAATTATAAATAATGCGAATTAAATAATTCGCATTAAACTATTTGCGGCATTCGCATATTAATTCGCAGTATTCGCATTATATTATCCATTTTTACTTTTGCATTATTCATTTGAAATATGTCTCAAGATAACATGATAAAATTAGAGTGCACTGAATGTAAGAGGATTAATTATTTTTCCCGTAAAAATAAAAAAACTCTTAAGGATAGGCTTGAATTAAAAAAATATTGCAAGCATTGCAAAAAGCATACTCTTCATAAAGAAACAA
>DAOWHZ010000090.1 GCA_030641105.1 bacterium
CAATTATTACGCCATAATCCTGGCTCATATCAATCGGCCCGATTACGGCCAAAATCCTTTCAATGACCGTAGGAGTAAAAGCAATTACTCCATCAACAGTTGAGCCATCGCTTTTCTCATAAAACCACATTAACTTCCTGGCTGATTTCTCCCAATCAGGCCACCAATTAGCATCCCAAAAATGCCACAATGAATTAACTAAGTGAAGCGGTTCAGGAGAAATAATACGTTCGTACAATCCCGCTTCAGTATCATAGCTTCCTCCGCCCGGAACTTCAATGTTTTTTATTTTACCATCGCTGAAATCAACTAGGGCATAACTGCCTATAAACCCGCCGCTGGCTCGCAGCTCTGTATTATTTTGAAAAACCAATAAATAACGTTTATCTTGATTAACGCCCAAAAAAACTTGTATCTTAAACATTAAATCAACAAACTCGCTTAAACCTTGTTCCAAAAAAATTGCTTTATTTTTTATTAAATTAAATTGCTCTCTGTATTCTGCGGGCAAGGCATTAATATTAATTTGGCCTAACTGCTCTTTTAAATTTTTAGCTTGCTCCATTATTCTACTGCCGCTTTCATTAAAATTATTTAAAATATCAGTTAAGCATTGATCGCCGCTAAACAATCCGGCCATAGCCAAGCTTAATTCTCCGCCCAAATCAGATGCGGCTTGCCCGGCCGCTAAAATATATTGGGCGTTAGCGGCTAATTTTAAATCTTCATTAGGCGCGTAAGAAGCTAAAACAAAAAGCAAATCATTAATTTTATTTAATTCATTTTGAGCTTGCAAAAAATTATCGCTGGCAGAAGAAAAATTCCGGCTGGCTTGGCCTAATTGCAGTTCAGCAACCAAACTGCCGGCTTCTGCTAATTCACTAATTGCGGCTTCAGTTACGCCTAAAACCCTGCCTCGCAAATTGCTTAAATCAAATGATTTGTACAAAGTAAAGGCCTTAAAAGGCAAAACCAAAATAAAAAGAATAATCGCAAAGGCTAATATTCCCCTAGCTCTAAGTGCTGCGCCAGCGCTTAGAGCTATTGACGGCTCCATAGTTTCGCAGGGCTGTGGAGCCGTTTTGCATTGACGGCTCCATAGTTTCGCAGGGCTGTGGAGCCGTTTTGCGCAAGACTGCAACTTAATAAAAAAATTAAGCTTTTTAGTATCAAATAATTTACCCAATAATTTCAAAACCAACTGTTTAACCGGCCTGCCTGCCGCCAAACCTGCCAGCCAAACCAATCTAACTATAAAAACAGCCAGCCAGCCAACGCCATGACATAACTTATAAAACCATTTTAAAATCACTAAAACAAACAAAAATAAATACTTAAACAAAAAGAGAAAAGCTAATTGGTTGATTTTTTTTCCATGCTTTTCATATGCTTTTTCCAATTTACTGAAAGCCGCATTAGACACCGAGTGTCCTATAGGACACTCGGTGTCTTTCTTCCGTGCAGTAATCGCTTTATAATAAAAATCCTTAACTTTATCCTTTGCCTGCAGAGAGGCGAAACCTCTACAAAAAAAATTCTTTTGCAGAGGTTTCGTGTCTTGTTCTTCTGATTGCTGTTTTAAATCAACTACAAAACAAGACGGTTTATCGTCATCGTTAAATGAATTATTAAATTGAGTATTTTTATTTGGCATGGGGCAATTCTTATTTATTATGAGAATTAATTTTTTTTATCTCATCTCCGCCATTAAGATAATTGCCTTTAGAAATCACTGATCGCCTTAATTCTTTCTCTAATTTTTTTCTGGCGCCTCCGGCAATATCTCCGCCTTTTTTGGCGTCCTTTTTAAGTTTTGGCATGCCTTTAGAATCTTTATCGCGCGTAATTTCCGTGGTTGCTCTTTCACCTAACATTGCAAATATTAATTCTAAATCATTCATATGGTCTTGCAAATTTTCCCGTTTCAATTCTTTGTATTTTTTATATTTAGACGGTATCATTCCAAAAGTGGCTTTTGATATTTCTGCTGTTAAAATGGAATATTCTATATTGCTTTTCGCGCCGCGCTTTCCCCATTCATCTGTCAACTCTTCACGAACAGCAATACCACGCATTCGCTTTTCAATCCAATTATCGCTATACCCTTTTGCTTTATACAACATTCTTGTTCTCTTTGTGGCTAATTCCGGGTCCTCAATCTCTTTTATACGTTCATATCCAACTCTAGCCAGCCATCTTTTGAATGGTTCAGCTTTAGGTGATGGAATGGTTTGAATAATACGAAAAATTGTTTCGGTATTAGCACAATCCGTTTCTCTCATTTTTTCATCAGGAGCAATTAATTTCAACTGTCCGATTTTTTCGGACACTTCAAAATATCCTTCGCTTATTAATTTTTTCTTAAGATCATTCCAATATTTTCTTGGCCTTTCCGTGCCTGTTAATGCCTCTATAACATCAATAACAGAAAACCACCATTCATTTTTATAAATAGTTTTACGAATTTTTCTGCCCTGGAAAAGAGCGATTTTTGTTGTTTTTATTTCTTTGGCCATTGTTCAATTTAATCGCATTGTTCTGCTATATTTAATAATAAATTTAGCTTATTTTAGCTAAAAAATAGCACTTGCTGTTGACAAAAATTTTAATATATGATATGATAATTTAATATAAAATTTTTGCTCTTTTAAAAAACCCTATGCTAATTGCCAAATTTATAGCTGTAAATTTTTTTATGGTTATGGATTTGGCAATTAGTTAAACTCAACAAAAAAACTCAACAAGGAGGTATGGAAATGGAGGATCAAAGAAATTATCAAGTATTGAAAGTTGAGGAAAGCGTTCTTGCGAAAGTTCCCAAAGAGAGCTTTTACATGGAAGTGGTGGGGAGGCATGAATTTAAATTGCCCGGGAAAATTGTCTACGTCCCCAAACACTGGAGGAATAGCTTCGTAGTGCCGGGATCAAAGATTATTTTGAATCGGCACTTCTACGGAATCCGAGATGAAGATCTTGGACGACGAATAGTGGCAAAGGTAAAAGTGGTCAAGAAGACCACACAAGACGGACAGGAATTCGTAATGATAGACATTTTTAAAGATCCCAACGGCACTAAACCAACCCGCGAACTTAAGTTCCTTATAAATGGACAAGGGGATATCCAGATTCCCGGAACCGACACCAAAATTGCTTTCCGGGCGATTGTATAAATCGCCTATCACCTCTACACTAACCCTCTATCAGCCCAGCTTATTTAAAAACGCTGGGCTTTTTATTTTTTAAAATATTTTCATAAACCTCCCTCGTCTTCCTCGCGCACTCCCACCAACTATACTTCTTCACCTGCTCATAGCCCTTTTTAATCAACTCTTTCCTCAGCTCTTTATTCTTAATAATCCGCTCAATCTGCCTCTGCATTTCCTGCTCGTCATCAGGATTAAAATAAATCGCGGCATCTCCTAAAACTTCCGGCATACTGGATTTATTGGAGCTAACTACCGGACAGCCCTTAGCCATTGCTTCCAAAGGCGGCAGGCCAAAACCCTCATAAAATGAAGGAAAAACATAAGCTATTGCCTTTTTAAATAAAATTTCCAATTGAGCATCTGGCACAAACCCGGGAAAAATTATTGGCGTGTCAGTTTGATTCTCTTGCCATAAACCCAACTCCTTAGCATGCGCCTTAACCCGTTTATAAAAATAATCCTCCTTGCCAACTAAAACTAATCTTAAATCAGGCTGTTTTTTATGTAATTTTATAAATACATTAATTAATCTCTCCAAATTTTTATGCGGATAAGCGTTACCCACATAAAGCAAATATAGACTGCTTATATTATATCCTAAAATCGTTTCTTTGTCATCTAATTTAGCCGCAAACAGTGAATCCCTGCCTTTAGATAGATTTGCTACGCCTTCATAAGTTACAATAATTTTATTAGATCTAATTCTAAACTGTTTTACAACATCATCCTTGGTAAATTGTGATACTGCAATTATTTTCTTGGCTCGTTTAACCGCCAGCCAGATAATAGCTTTATATGCCCAATTTTTAATTTTATATAAAAACGGCCCTAAGGTAGTTGCTCTTGTTGTTGGAAATTTAGTTAAAATTAAATCATGAATTGTTACTATAAATTTGGCTGGGCATAATATCGGCACATTAAAATGCGGAAAATGCATTAAATCCAAATGCTCTTGCCAGATTAAATACGGCATTTTAATTTGTTCGGCTAAGCTATACCATCTCACATCAGCTAATACTTTTTTTACTCGCCTATCCCGCCTGCCCCGAGTCCCGCTTTTGGCGGGATCGCGGGGAGCATCGCCGAAGGATCTTCTAATTTGAAATTCATCAAAATTTTCTTTGCACAAAAAAATAACATATTCATTGTCTTGATCTATTTTTATTATATTGTCTGCAATTTCCTGCGTATAGCGGCCCAAACCTTTGCCAATCGGACCGTAAAACCGGGCGTCAATGCCAATTCGCTTTTCAACCAAGCCACCCAGTGGCTTGCAAGCCACTGGGTGGCTTTTATTATAATTATAGCTTTTGTTTTTTACCATATAATCATTATAACACAAATAAAAAAATCATATTAATCTTATAAATCCCTGCTAATTTTTGGCAGGGATTTATAAGATTAATATGATACTTATCGCCTCTCCAACCCATACAACCCAAACTCCCCAGTCACCTGCTCCACTTTTTTAATCTGCAAACCAACTTCCGCTAACCGGCGATTATTTAAATATTCAATCGCGTCCTGCGGCAAAGTAAAATTATAATAATAAACCGGCAGATAATTTACTAAATTCGCATACCGCCTTACCATATTTTTATCATCAAACAACCCAACAATCACCTTGCGTTCGGGAAAAAATAATTTGTCATGATACCGGGTAATAATTACCGCATTATTTTCAGTTAAACTTAAAACCTTATCAAATTCATTTTTAGCTTGCTTATGTTTTTGAGCCGCATAAATTAATCCTTCCTCACTGCCGAATAAAACAAATTGAACAGAAATAAAAAATATCCAACCAACAATAACCACCCGAACACAATTAACCAAAAACATTTTTTTAGGCCGCCTAATATTAACCAAGCCACCCAGTGGCTTATAAGCCACTGGGTGGCTTTGATTAAAATTATACCTAAAAAATAAGGCCCGACTTGCTTTAATAATAAACAAACTTACAAAAGGCAAAGCGCCTAAATAAATCAACAGCCAATAGCGCGTATAAGAATTGCCAATGGTGAACTGGTTAGGATCTGGATTATCATGAAAGCCCCAACTGCCATAGTAAAATAATAAAATAAGAGAAGCAGTAAAATAAGACGCTAAATACGCCCAATGTTTGCGCTTCCATTTCCGCCACCTTTGCAAAAACAAAATTCCTCCCAAAACCGCTGGCCAAAACAGCCAATAAAACATTTTAACAAAATAATAATAAAACATTTCTAAGCTATGGCGCGGATGAAAGCCAAAATAAAATATATTATTTTTTAATTTCAACAGCAATTCCTTGTGGTAAGCTAAATAGCCGCTAAAAGTTGATCTAATTAAATCAGAGCCGGCTTGAGTTATATTTACAATAGATTGATTCATTTCCGGATAGCCGCCTTGCACAGGTGAACTATATAAAATCTGGTTCCAGTAAAATATTGGCGCAAACGCAAAAACACAAAAACACAAAAACACAATCAACTTAATAAAACCAACTTTTTTTATATTGAACGCCCATAAAATAACCAGCATCGGAGCAATCCACAGCAATTCTGAAGTCCGGGTTATTACAGCTAGACCAACAAATCCGCCAGCCAAAGCCGAATATAAATAAGGAGCTAAACTCCCTATAGGGAGTTTAGCTCCTTTATATTTTTTATTCTGTCTCCACGCCATCATCATCCCATAGTACAACCCCGCCATTAGCAACACAATAAACAATACATTATGAAACATACTGCGCGCGCTGTAATAAATATAAACCGGAAAACTGGCTAACAAAAACGCGGAAACCAAGGCATTGCGCCGGCCAAATATTTTTTTGATTAACAAATAATAAAATACAATGCCAACTGCGGCAAACAAAGGCGTTAAATACGGCAGAACTTTATAGCTTGTCAAACTGACAATTTTGCCGTAAATTAAAATCATGCCCAGAAAGCTAACCGGCTTTAATGCGCCAAAATCAGAGCGAAAACTCCTGGGCTGTATTATGTCATTAACATATAAATTATATTTTTCATAAACTGTTATTTCGCCTGTCTGGCCGTATAATTTAGCAAAAACATAATTAGCTGTTTCATCAGGAGATCCCCATTTGATAAAATCATTATTCTGTGTAAAATAATTAAAACTGCTTGCGCCAATAAAAAACATGGTTGCCAGAATTGCCAAAACAAAACATCGCCAATATTTTTTAAACCATTTTTTTATAAAAATGAATTTCATAATATCTTAAAACTAACTAAATTTCAAATTACCCTGTCATTGCGAGCCCGCAGGCGAAGCAATCCCGTGGACAACAGCAATCTGCTAACCACGGGATTGCTTCGTCGCTCCACTTCGCTTACGCTCCGTTCCGCTCCTCGCAATGACAGTGTAATTTTGAATTTGTAATTTAATGCGTCTATCTTATCAAATTAAACTAATTTAAGCAAGAAAAAAGGGCTGCTCCGTAATGGCGGCAACCCCGATGGTATATTCTTATATTTTATATTGCTTTAATGCAAGCTTTATTTTAAGCATAAATTCATCTAGAGTGGGTGGCGATGAAATATATCCATCTGCTCCACAATCTTTTGCCTTTTGCCTAATATAATGCTCGCCTCCCCCTGAGTAAAAAATAAAAGAAATTAGTTTTCTGATGCCCTTTATTTGAAGCCATTTTAATAATATATGACCCTCATCTACTCCAACTAAAATTAAATTAAACCTTTGACTTGCAATGATATCTTTTGCCTCCTCAATATTTTTCGCCAAAAAAATATTGTTTTCTCTAAAACCCATCCGCGCTAACATTTCTTTTGTTGTATCTCTTGCTTGCTCATCGTTTTTTAAAACCATCACTCTACAATCTGATAATTGCATAATACCATACCCCCCTTAAATTTTTTCTACCGCAAAATGCAGTAGTATTTTGTTTAAATGTACCTCCAACCATCTAAACATATTATATTCTATATGTCAAGGTTGACAAATTTTTATAATCAAACTAAAATTAAAACAAAAAAAGGAGGTGAAATCAATGCCGATGCCAAAAAGCTCTTTAACGAAAAATAAAGATTTTCAAAGATTAAGTAAGTTGTACGGAATAGAGGATACTGTTTATCTTTTTAACAGCCAAGGCGAGCTAAACTTTTTTGGAAAAGAAATTCTAAACTCGCAAAAAGATGACATCACTCATGGTACAGCTTAAGCTTTCGTTCCGGGCCATACTGTTGAAATTTCGCATTCACAATGGGTTGCACAAATTAATGCAACCCTTTTTTTGTTATATGCCATATGTCAACAAACTCACAATCGCAAAAGCAATAGCTAAATACAAAACCCCGGAAGCAAAAGGCAGCAGAGCTTCCCAATTAAAAACAATGGACAAAAGCAAAATCACTACGCCGGCTACCTGTAAATTCATTTTAATTTTACCCCAAACATTAGCTTGTATTTTTATTCCTTTTTTCATTCTAATCCAGGCCGTTAAAATAATAATAAATTCCAAACCGATAATAATCATCGCTGTCCAAAAATCAATATAACGAAGCACAATAATAAAAACCATACTGCCGATTAAAATTTTATCAGCCAAAGGATCGTAAATTTTACCCCACTCGGTAATCTGGTTTCTGGTTCTAGCCATAGCGCCATCCAAAGCGTCAGTAAAAGCCACCATTAAAAAAGCGAACAAGCCGATATAATAACGTTCATATAGCATTAAAACCACTACAACAGGTGTAGCCATGAAACGAAAAACTGTGATATGATTAGGTAAAACATGCTTAGGAAATAACTTTAAAAATGTCTTGGCTATGGGTTTATCGTACCAAACTAATTTTTCCGCATTTTGAAAATTGTGGACTGACATAAAAAATGTGGTAAAATATAAATAAATGTCATATACTGCATTTATTAATGATTTATCGTAATCATAATTTATAAATTTTTTAACAGTTTTGTAAGATTAGTTAAATTAGTTCTTGGTTTTATTACAACTAATTTAACTGGGAACTAATTTAACATATTTAACTAATTTAACTAATAACGAAAAACCGCAATGAATCAAAAAATTAAAATCAATTATTACTCAATTCTTCAATCTATATTAATCCTTATTTGCCTCATTTCTTTTTTCGGCGCCATTGTCTACCGCCTATATTCGCTTAACAATCTTGGCGTTGCTATCAGCTTAATCCTGTCAATAGCTATATTTATTATTATACAACGTTTTTACACAGCAAACAATACACAAAAAACAAAAATAACAAATTTCATCCCGCAATATTCTGCGGGATCAAATTTCAAAAATTTACTTCTTACTTCCCTGCCCGCCAGAGCCTTGGCAACGGCGGGTTACTTCTTACTTCTTACTTCATTATTCTGCATCCTCTTCACCAACCAAACCACCCAAGCTATCATTTCCCCCTGGCAGATCGTACCAACTTATTTTTTCGCTCTTTACACTTTAGCAACCGCCATCCTTGTCATAATAATCATCAAGCAAAAAAATAACAATGGAACAATATTTTTAATTTCCCTGCATTACTTCTTGTCTTTTTCAGTATGCTGGATTGTTTATAAAATCGGCTATGGCTTTGATCCTTTCATCCACCAAGCCACAATGGATTTAATAGATAAAACCGGCTCGGTTGAACCAAAGCCGTTTTATTATTTGGGCCAATACTCGCTTATTGTGATACTGCATAAAATTACCGCTTTGCCAATTGTCTGGCTGGATAAATTATTAGTGCCAATTTTAGCAGCAATGTATTTGCCAATTATTTTATATAAAGTATTAATTAAATGGTTTGAGGATAAACGATCAATTATTCTGACTGTTTTATTTTTATTAATCCTGCCTTTTTCATTTTTCATTGTTACCACTCCGCAAAATTTCGCTTATTTATTATTACTCTTAACCATCCTGCTTGGCTTAACATGCAGTAATATTGTTGGCTTAATTATTATTTACCTGCTGGCTCTAACAGCGCTAATCATCCAACCTATTGCCGGCATCCCGGCATTACTGTTTGCCCTGCTTTTAAACATTTATCATAGCGATCAAAGCAATAAATTTAAAAAAATCTACTATTTATTAATTTTTATTGTATCAACAATTGCCCTTCCGTCAGCTTTTTATTGGATTGAAAATAATCATTTTGCGGGAGTAATGCAGGCATCGCCATTGCAAAATTTATTATCATTGCCAAAACTAATTGCGCCAAATCAAGAAAACTTTATTCTTAATTTTATTTATTTTTACGGCTTTAATTCAAGAATTATAATTACACTAATAGTAACAGCGGGTTTAATAATCGCTTATAAATATAAGCAGCAATGCCAAATCTTTTTCATCTATATCTTAATGTCGCTTGCCTTAGGGCTGTCATACGCATTAACAAAAATCCTGCCCTTTAATTTTTTAATTGATTATGAACGTTCTAATTTTCCTGACAGAATTTTATTAATTGCGGCTTTTTTTCTCTTGCCGTTTATTCTAACAGCTCTGTACGGTTTTATTAATAAAACATTAAAGCAAAGTAGGATAATTAAAATCTCACTGCTAACATTTCTAATTATTTTAGTTACCGCTTCACTATATTTATCCTATCCGCGATTTGACAATTATCATAACTCTCACGGCTATTCAGTCAGCCAAAATAACATTGATGCTGTGCATTGGATTAAAGACAATGCAAAAGATGATTACATAGTTCTGGCCAACCAGCAAGTAAGCGCCGCTGCTCTCCGCGAATTCGGCTTTGCTAAATATTATCAAACTCCCCTCGCCCGTGAGGCACGAGCGGGAGAGGGGCTGGGGGTGAGGGAAATCTTCTACTATCCAATTCCCACCGGCGGCCCGCTCTACCAATACTATTTAGACATGGTCTATAAAAAACCAAGCCGTGAAACAATGATCGCGGCTATGGAACTCACAGGCGTTAATGAAGCGTATTTTGTCTTAAATAAATATTGGTGGGCTTTTGATAAAATTTTAGCAGAAGCAAAATTAGAAGCTGATGAATGGCAAGGGCTTGACAATGGCGAAGTTTATATGTTTAGATATAAAAAATAACAAAATTAAGACAAGGGGGATTGGTTCTTTGAAAAAATTAGAAGGGTCATTAGGGAGGGTAAAAAGCATACCGTCAATTAACATGAAAATGGATGAAAGGTTTGATTTTTTGTTTTTGAACCTTGAAAAAGTAAGCCTTTGTTAATAATCATCAATAATCCAGCATTTAACTGGAGAGGGGGATAACTATGAAACAAGTAAAGATTTTGGTAATTGATTTAGGATCACAGTATACGCTTATTATCGGACGTGCTTTAAGAGAGCTCAACTATCGGTCAGCAATTTTATCTCCGACTCGAGCCAAAGGCTGGCTAAAAAACAACAGGCCGATGGCAATTATTTTGTCTGGCAGTAATGCCAGCATCTATGAATCTGGCTCACCCCAACCACCGCAAGAAATACTTACCCTTGGTATTCCGATTTTAGG
>DAOWHZ010000052.1 GCA_030641105.1 bacterium
AAAGGCGTTTTGCTTTTAGGGAGCCCCGGCACGGGTAAAACTTTATTAGCTCGCGCAACGGCCGGGGAAGCAAATGTTCCGTTTTTTAATATTTCCGGTTCAGAGTTTGTGGAGATGTTTGTCGGGGTCGGGGCGAGCCGGGTTCGGGATTTGTTTAAAAAAGCTAAAAAAAATACGCCCTGCATTATTTTTATTGATGAAATTGACGCGGTTGGCCGCAGAAGAGGGGCTGGTTTAGGCGGTTCGCATGATGAACGGGAACAAACCTTGAATCAAATTTTAGTGGAAATGGATGGCTTTGACCCAAACACTAATGTAATTGTGATTGCCGCGACAAATAGGCCGGATGTTCTTGATCCCGCCCTGCTTCGTCCCGGCCGTTTTGATCGCCGTATTACTTTGGACGAACCCGATATTGCTGATCGCGAGGCAATTCTTAAAGTTCATGCCCGCAAAAAACCATTAGCTAAAGAAGTTAGTTTGCGGCGTGTTGCCGAACGTACGCCTGGATTTAGCGGCGCTGATTTAGCTAACCTGCTTAATGAAGCAGCCATACTCACTGCTAGGCGCAATAAAAAAATGATTGAAATGAATGAATTATTAGAATCAATTGAAAGAGTAATGTTAGGGCCTGAACGCAAGAGCAGGATATTAACTGAAAAAGAAAAAAAAATCACTGCTTATCATGAAGCCGGTCATGCCTTGGTCGCGCATAATTTGCCGCATACTGATCCAGTGCAAAAAATTTCTATTATTGCTCGTGGTCAAGCCGGCGGTTATACTTTAAAAATGCCAACTGAAGATAAGCATATGCACACTAAAGGCGAGTTTATTGAAGAAATTGCCGTATTATTGGCCGGTTATGTAACAGAGCAGGAAGTTTTTAACGAGATTACTACTGGCGCCACTTCTGATTTGCGTCAAGCCACTAGCTTGGCTCGCAGATTAATTACTGATTTTGGCATGAGTGAAACTTTGGGTCCGCGAACTTTCGGGGCAAAAGAAGAAATGATTTTTTTAGGCCGGGAAATTCATGAACAAAGGGATTATAGCGAGAAAATCGCCGAGCAAATTGACAAGGAAATTACTGATTTTATTGATCAAGCGGTTCATCAAGCCAAGGGTATTATTAAAGCCAAGCGCAAAGACTTGGAAAAAATAGTTAAAGTGCTGTTGAAAAAAGAAACTATAGAACGGGAAGAATTTGAAAAGATAGTGGGGAAGAAAGGTGGTCGCTAATCAAACGCGAATTCAATCGCTAATAATCGCGAATATTGAATTGCTAATCAATCGCGAATAAATTGGTGAGTATTCACGACTTATATTGTATGGTGGATTTAGTTTATAAAGATTTAAGTTATGAAATAATTAATGTAGCTTATTGTGTTTATAATGAGTTGGGCGGTGGTTATCAGGAAAAATATTATCAAAGAGCTGTAGCCCTAGAATTAGATAGAAGACAAATTAATTATAAAGAACAATTAAAAATAAATTTAACATATAATGGGCGGGGCATAGGATGCTACTATTTAGATTTTTTAATTTGTGATAAAATAGTATTAGAATTAAAAGTGGGAGAATGTTTGTATCATAGAGATATAAAGCAAGTATTGGCTTATTTAAAAGCAAAGAAAATTAAGTTAGGTATAATTGTATTATTTTCCAGAAATCAAGGAGTAAAATTTAAAAGAATTATTAATAATCAAATTTAATTTTAATTAGCGAATATTAGCGATTAAATTCGCATTTAATTCGCGATTTTAAGGAGGACCTATTATGTCTTTATATCGCAACATTTTAAAACAAGGCTTAAAAATCACCTGGCAAAACAAGTATCTGTGGTTTTTTGGCTTGTTTGCCGCTTTGCTGGGTAATACTAATGAATATGAAATATTATTTGGCGGCTTAAGTAATGAAACTGGCCAGAATTTTTTTTCCGGCTTTAGCCGGATCGCTGAAACCGGAATTTTCAGCAAACAAGCTTTGTCAGGCATTGGCGCAATTATGGCTGAAAATCCATTGTCTTTATTATTGCTGCTAATTATTGGTTTAGTGATGCTGGCTTTGTTTGCTTTTTTAGTTTGGTTAATGATAATATCACAAGCCGCTTTAGTTAATAATTCAGCTAAGGTTATTACTAACAAAAAGCATGATTTTCAAAATGGCGCTGTTGGCGGCATGAAAAATTTTTGGCCGGTTTTTGGTTTAAACGCAATAAGCAAGTTTGTTATTTATTTAGTTTTTGCCTTGCTTGGCTTGTCATTTATTGCAAGCGTTAAGCCAATTTATATAATTGCTTTTATAATTTTTATACCAATAGCTATTGCTTTCTCTTTTATAATTAAATACGCCATTGCTTATGTGGTGATTCGTAACAGTGGATTTGCAGATTCTATTAAGCAGGGATGGCAGTTGTTTATCCGCAATTGGTTAGTCAGCCTGGAAATGGCTTTTCTGTTATTTGTTATAACATTTTTAGTTGGTTTTGTTTTAATTGTTGTTTTTGGCAGTTTAAATACAATTTTTGCTTTTTTAACCGTAGTATTTAGCAAATTATTGCCTGCGTTTGGTTTTTGGCTGTTTGTAGTGATTAGATCATTATTTATTTTAGCAATTACTGTTTTTATCGGCGCGATTTTAACTACTTGGCAAATCGCGTCCTGGACAGGGTTGTTTATTGAGCTGATTGGCAAGGGCGGGACGAGCAAAATTGTGAGGATGTTTGGAAGGATGGTGAAGTAAGAAGTTAGAAGTAACCTGCCTGCCTGTCCGCGCAGGCGGGCGCAGGCAGGGAAGTAAAAAATTTTTATAGAATTTTATAAATCCAGTGTTTCTTATGTTAAATAGGACGCTGGATTTTTTTAAGATATTTTGCTATGATATATTTAGTTACTCAGTTAATCAGTTACACAGTTAAAATAACCGCTTAACTGATTAACCAAGTAACTAATTAACTAACCTCTATGCCCAAAGACGATAAAAAACCATTTTCATCCATTGAAAATTTAATTGCTTCTAAATCTCAAAGTCAATCTCCAACTGACGAAAGTTCGCAGACTCAACTTGCTCAAAAAGAAACGGAAATTAAAAGAAAGGAAATAGAACGATTAACCAAGCAACAAGCAACAAAATCAGGCATTCCCTATGTTGATCTGATTGGTTTTTCCATTAGTCCTGAAGCATTGTCTCTTATTCCGGAAGAAGATGCTAAAAGGTTATCTGTTATTTGTTTTTACTATGATGGCACAAATATACGTTTAGGCGCGGCCCAGCCGCATAATGACGAAGTGCAAAATTTGTCAAAGCAATTGGCTGAAAAATATCATTGCCATAGCGGCATTTATTTAATTTCTGATCATGGCTTAGAGTTTGCCTTAAAGCTTTATAAAGCTTTACCTAAACCCAGAAAGGTGGAAATGGGCGTAAAAATAGATGAGGCAGAGCTTAATAAATATAGTGAGAAATTTTCCAGCTTTAAGGATTTGCAAGAGCAGATTAACAAATCTCAATTAACTGATATGATAACAATGATTATAGCGGCGGCAATTCAATCACGGGCTTCAGATATTCATATTGAGGGAGAGGAAAAAGACATAAAAATAAGGTTCAGAATTGACGGCGTTTTGCTTGACACGGCCATTCTAGAAAAAGAAGTATGGAAAAAACTTATTTCGCGTATGAAAATATTGGCTAAAGTTAAAATTAATATTACTGACAAACCTCAGGACGGCCGCATTTCAATTTATTTAACAAATGAACGAATTGATATCAGGGCGTCATTTTTGCCCACTGCTTATGGCGAAAGCGTAGTTATGAGATTATTGCGTTCCAGCTCTGTTGGATTGACTTTTGAAAAATTAGGCATTCGCGACAAAATTTTTGATCAATTAAAGCATGAAGTTGAGCGGCCCAATGGAATGATTATCACCACTGGCCCGACTGGTTCAGGAAAAACTACTACTTTGTACGCAATTTTAAAAAAATTAAACAAGCCGGAAACCAAAATAATAACCATTGAGGATCCGATTGAGTATCAATTAAAGGGCGTTAACCAGTCGCAAACAAGTGAAAGGTATACTTTTGCCCAAGGACTTCGCTCTATTGTCCGCCAGGACCCGGATGTGATAATGGTTGGCGAAATCCGTGATTTAGAAACCGCGGAAATTGCTATCCAGGCCGCTTTAACCGGCCATTTAGTTTTGTCAACAATACATACTAATGACGCCGCAGGCACTATTCCAAGATTTTTATCAATGGGAGCTAAACCGTTTTTGTTAGCGCCTGCTATTAACACTATGATCGGCCAGCGGTTAGTCAGGTGTATTTGCGAAAATTGCAAAAAGAAGACTGATCTTAATGAAGAGCAGATGAAAAAAGTAAAAGAAATTTTAAATAAATTGCCCGAAGAAGAAAGAAATAAGATTGATTTTAATGGTTTAAAATTTTACAAAGGAACAGGGTGTAAAATTTGCCAAGATATTGGCTATAAAGGCCGGATTGGAATTTATGAAATTATGGCCATGGATAGTAAAATAGAAAAATTAATTTTAAGCGGCAAAGTAAGTGAATATGATATGCGCGATATTGCCGCAAAAAACGGCATGATTACTATGACACAGGATGGCCTGCTTAAAGCGCTTAAAGGCATAACTAGTGTTGAGGAGGTGTTTAGAGTAGCAAAGTAATTTTAGATTTAAGATTGCAGATTTAAGATTTTAGATTTGATTAAATATAAATTAATAAATCTTCAATCTTAAATCTTAAATAATAACATGATTAACAAAAAATTTATCCAAAAATTAAAAAAGGATTATGACAAGCATGAGTCAGAGCGCAGGCAAATTATCAGTTTGTCTAATACAGTATTGCACGGCTCTAAAAGGGTTATTTTTGCCTTGCATCGTGATGATGTTAAACAAGCTGGCGTATTGTTGGATGAAGCAGAAAAAGCCCTGCAATCATTAGAAAAAAAATTTGGCCATAATCGCTTAATTCAGGAAGGCGCCTATAAAGCCGGGGCTGAAGAATATGTTGAAGCGAAAATGTTTTATCGGGTAATAACAGGAAAAAAAGTTGATAAAGTCCACAAAATTCAATTAGGCACAGACAGTTATTTAGGCGGAATTTGTGATTTAACCGGTGAATTAGTGCGCCGGGCCATTAATATGGCTGCGGCTGGCAAAGTGGAAGAGGTGAAAAAAATTAAACAAGCCATTAATGATATTATTGCTGAATTAGTTGAATTTGATATGACCGGGTATTCGCGCACTAAATATGATCAGGCGAAAAATAGCTTAAAAAAAATTGAGCAGATTGATTATGAAATTAAGATAAGGCGATAGTTAATTTGGAATTTGAAAAATTAATAAAAACCGCCATTTTAGTGGCGGTTTTTTTGTATTATTTATATAGGAACGCGCCGTAGTGCGTTCCTACAATTTTATTTACAATTTTATTCTATCTCCCCCACATCTATTTTCCTAACATCATTATTTGTAATGCCTAATCCTAATTCGCGCATTATTCTGAACGCGTCAGCGGGTCGGCCAAGATAATACGCTTTTTTGTCTTTGGGATAGATATAATACGCTTCCCCGTTTTGCTCAACATCTAATAATATTTTTCCTAAAACATGGTCGGGAAATGTTGTGTGGCTGGTTATAAATTGATGCGTTGCTCCTAAGCCCAGTTTTCGCATTATGCTGAATGCGTCTGCCGGTCTGCCTAAATAATATTTCTTTTTGTCGTCCGGATATACATACCATCCCTCGCCGTTTTTTTCTACTTGCAGTAAAATATTCCCGCTTACTCTTTTTGATAAATTTTTGTCTATTTTGGTTATTAAACTTTTTTCTTCTTCAATAACATTATTGCTTCCTGATTCAGTTTCATTGCTTGTGTCTTCACTGGCAATAAATAAATCCAAAGAATCAAGCGTGCTTAAATCAATGTCCTCTAAAATTGACACTCTTGCATACCTGTTATTGTCATTGTAATTATACGCCATTGGCGAATTATTAAGCCAGCTATTAATTTTATTCACGGATAATATGTATCCCATAGAATTCAAATCGCCTTTCATTACAGCAGTAGGTATTCCTATGAATGTTCCGTCTGTGCCGTCCACAACATGCTTGTTTATAAATATATTCCTAATTCTTGTAAAATTTGTTTATCAGAAAAAGAGATTGGAGTATTATTTTTCGCATAATCTATAACAACATCATAAAGTCTAACTAAATCATTTTTTACTTCTATTAATAAATTGTATTCATTAACAAGTTCATTATATTTAGCAGTTGGCTCTACTAATTGCGCATTTATCGAGCTCATTGGAATAGCTTGATTTTTAATGTTGGTAATTTCCTGATCTATTTCGTATAAATCAGATAATAAACTATTTAATTTTGTATTAGCAGAATTAGTATATGCTTTTAACTCCTCTAATGCCTCATTTGCCTTCTGCAGTCTCTCTGTTTCTTTATTGGCTTCATCCACTTGTTGTTGCAAGGCATCCGCCATGTTACTCACATATGTTTTTATTAAAGCTTTTGCCTTATTTTCAGCTACTCCATACTGGTTTATATAATTTGTAAGTTGATTTTCTAAAAATTTATAATTATTAGAAGTAATATCCCCAGTATTTTTTAAGCTATTAAATTCAATAACTATCTGATTACAGATATCAAATACTTTATTAATTATAAAATTTTGATTTTCAACTTCGTTAATAAGTTGTTGTCCAGAATTTTGTACTAAATTGGAATAAGAGTATTCACTTAACTCATTTTTTGTATCCTGAATAAAATCTTGATTATTATCTTTTATTATTAAAAATTTACTAATTATACTATTTATTGATACAATTTGATTATTAATGTAGTCATTTGCTTCTTGTCTATTATTAGGAGTGGGAACTGGTGTCGGTTCTGGCTCGGTGGCGGGAGCAGGTGTTGGTGTATTTTGAATATCAGATATTTTTTTTTCTAACTCAATAATCTTATCGTCTTGAAATTGAATTTTTTCTCCTAGCACAATCACAGCATTAGTATTCTCCTCAACTTGTTCTTTATACTTTTCAAAAACAGGAACTTTTTCTAAATCCGTGTCAGTAATACCTAATCCTTTTTCTCTCATGATTTGAAAAGCATCCGCCGGTCTTCCTAAATAATACAACTTTAAATCATCTGGAAATACATAATACGCTTCTCCGTTAGCTTCTACTCTCAAGAGAATTTTTCCTGATAATCTGCTGGGAGCATATCCGTTAAATGAATTATAACTATCTTCAGAAATACCAAGACCAAGCTCTCTCATAATTCTAAAAGCATCTGCAGGACGACCTAAAAATGCTCTTTCTTTTGTTTCGGGGTCTATATACCAAGCTTGACCTACGCCTTCAACCTGTAATAAAATTTTTCCACTTAACCTATTTGATAAATCTTGAGCATTAGAGAAATCAATCGGCGTTAATCCTAAAACAAAAACCAAAATTAATAAAATTGTAAATTGTATTCTCATAAAATTATAGTTTACTACCCTGCGGTAGAGACCGCATGGTGTTGTTTAATTATAAATTATTTATTTATACAAATGATATAAATCAAAAACTGTTTTTATAGAATTTAAATTCATTTTTAAATTTTTTATATCTTCTCTAATTTTTTGGGTGTCTAAATTATAGTTAAAGAAAAAATCAAAATAGTTAATTTGAGCATTTATTTGTGTTATGTTTTCTGGATATTTGAAAGCAGTATTTTCTGTATCAATTGCTGTAATGTCATTTTTATTTAAAAATTCTAGTTTAAAATAATAATTAATTATTTTTTGTATTTCGGTAGTATATGTTTCAAATTCTTTAATTTCTTGTTGCGTGAAAGATGCTAAACTGTCTTTTTTATCATCAAGTCTTTCAACCACTTTTTTAATACCCCCATTTTCCATTTTTGTTTTTAACAGTTGGAATAATTCATCCAAGTTATGGGTTCTGATTTTTTCTTTTGAACTATTGTCCGCAATTCTAATTAAGGTTTTGATAAAAATTTCAATGGCGTGTTTCATATTATAAATCATAGCGACATTTAGGCCAGTACTGTATTTAATTTCTACGCCACCTATTGTCTCAAAATGTTTTGGATTCTCAATTTCTTTGCATGCCAATTCTACTAAATCTAAAAAAGAATTTAAAAATTGAAGCCAATCTATTTCATTATATTCCTGTGTCATAAAAATAAACATTTAAAAATATTTCGCCTAACTATATTATAATATAAGCACGCATTTAAAAAACAAAAAAGGTCTCCCGTCGGCGGCAACCCTTTCGGATCACCCAATGCCCTTTCGGACAAAGACCATTCGCACAGTACCGATCAGAAGACCGCCTTTATGCGAATGGATTTTAACCATGCCTTAAACAAAAAATTCAAGGGTTAGGTTAATAGTTATTATTTGATTGTTAATTATAAATTAGCAAAAAATACAGGAAAGGTCAAGGTAAAATTTTTTTGCCGCAACAAACAAAAAAAATTTTTATTTTTATATAATAATACGCTATAATAAAAACATGGAATTATACAACAAGTTAATCAAAATATTAAGCTTAATTGCTGTTGCGGCAACAGTGTTTTTTGTTAGCTTTGCTTTTTATACGGAATCAACAAATATTATGTCACGGCAGAGTCCCCTGCGGGAGACTCTGCCGGAGCAAAAGACTGAAGCGGAAAAAACTCTGCGGGAGCAAAACACTTTGCCAAAAATAACAGACAAACTAATACAAATACTGTTTTTCGGGGATATGATGTTAGACAGGCATGTTGGTGAAAAAATTGATAAGCATGGCTTGGAGTATATATTTGAAAATTTTGCCACAAGCAGCAGCGAAATTGTTTTGAATGATTATAATATTGTTAGCTGTAATTTAGAAGGAACAATAACAAACAATGGCGCGTATTATAATCCGGTTATGTCATATGATTTTGCTTTTGCTCCGGAATTAATACTGCAACTTAAAGATTATGGTTTTAACTTTTTTAATTTAGCCAATAACCATTTTTCAGATCAAGGCGAGCGTGGTATAATAGAAACAAGAAAAAATCTTGATAAATTGGGTTTTAATTATACTGGCTGTCGCGATGGCAAAGTTGGCGAATGCAGCAGTACAGTCGTGGAGGCGGCAGACAAAAAAATCGGCATGGCTGGGTTTAGCATGGTTTATAGCAAGTTGAATATGGCAGAAGCTGAAAAAGTGATTAATAATTTAGCCAGCACTACTGATTTGATAATTGTGAATATGCATTGGGGGAATGAATATGATCATCAGTTTAATAAAGTTCAACAAAACACAGCGCGCAGTTTAATTGATGCGGGAGCAGATATAATTATTGGCCATCACCCGCATGTTGTTCAGGGTATTGAGGAATATAAAAGTAAGTTGATTTTTTATTCCTTAGGCAACTTTGTTTTTGACCAATATTTTTCTGCTAATACGCAGAAAGGATTGGCAGTTGGTGTTAGCGTGGATGGCGAGCAAATAGAATTTTTTCTTTATCCATTGAAATCAAAATTAAGTCAAGTTGAGTGGATGATTAGCGAAGAGAAAGAAGAGTTTTTACAGAAGTTAGTTGAATGGTCAGAGGTTGAGGAGGAAATTAGGGAGCAGATTCAACAGGGCAATTTGAGTTCATAAAAATATTGGTATCAAATTCTGGATTCCCGCTTTCGCGGGAATGACAAGGTGAAAAAATATATGTTTAATAAGCCAAAAAATTATTTCAAAGCTATAGCTGTAATGGTCGGCTACATAATCGGTGTTGGCATGTTTAGCTTGCCTTATTTAATTTCCAAAGCAGGCGTGCTGACTTTTTTTATTTTTATTATTGTTTTAGGATTGGTTCAGCATTTATTGCATTTGATTTATGCCAATTTGATTATAGTAACTAAAGGCTATCATAGATTGCCCGGTTATGTTGGCATGTATTTGGGCAGGGATGGCAAACGGCTTGTTTTTATTGCCAAGATGATTGGCAGTTACGGCGCTTTGCTGGCTTATATTATTATTACCGGTATTTTTCTGCATCAATTATTATCCCCGATTTTCGGGGGCAGTGAATTTTTATATGCCACTATTTTATTTTCGCTTGAGGCAATGGTTATTTATTTTGGCATTGGCATGATTGCCAGAGTAGAATTATTTATGACCGGCTTGCTGCTTTTAGTCATTGGATTAATTGCTTGGAAAGGTTTGGGGGTGGTTAATGCGGAAAATTTTACATTGCTAAATTGGAAGTATTTTTTATTGCCTTATGGCGCTATGCTTTTTGCCCTTGATGGCAGCGGGTCTTTACCAATTGTATCTAAGCTGTTAAAAAGAAACAGGAAAGCAATAAAAAGCGTTGTTCGAATAGGCACATTTTTGCCTATTGTGGTAATTATTGTTTTTACCATGATCATTCTTGGCATTTCCGGTAAGCAAACCACACCAGACGCTTTAACCGGAGCAGGCATGATTATGGGAGATGGAGTAATATTATTTGCTTTAATCTTTGGCATTTTAAGCATGATTACTTCATTTTTTGGCGTGGCTGAATCAATTAGAGAAACATTATGGTGGGATTATAAATTCAATAAAAAATTTGCTTGGGCCTTAGCGGTTTTTGTGCCATATATATTATACATTTTAGGTTTAAAAAATTTAATTAATGTTATTAGTTTTGCCGGCGCCATAGCCGGTGGCTTAAGCGCCATAATGCTGATATTAGTATTTAGAAAATTGGAGAAAAAGAAAGACAAACTTGTTTTATTCAAATATAAACCAAGCAACTTAATCACTTATTTTTTAATTAGTTTGTTTGTTTGTGGGATCATATATGAGGTTTATAGGTTTGCTGGCAGTTAGGTGTGACGCTAATCTGCGAATAATATATGAGAGTCATTCGCATATTCGCAATTAGCTGATTAGCATTTATTCGCGTATTAGCGTAACATTTTTATGAAAATAGCAATCATTGCCGACATTCATGACAATTTGGTTAATTTAAAAAAATGTTTAAATTGGTGTTCTGAAAATAACATCAAAGAAATGATTTGTTGCGGTGATATAACTAATAGTGAAACCCTGCAATTTTTAGCTGCTCATTTTAAGGGCATAATTCATTTAGTTAAGGGCAATATGGAGATTTATGATGAGGATGAAATTAAGCAGTATAAAAATATAAAGTATTATGGCAAAATTGGCAAGGTTGAGCTGGGCGGTCAAATAATTGGCATTTGCCACGAGCCGTATTTTATTGATAAGATAATTAAGCAAGGAGAATATGATATAATTTTTTATGGGCATACTCATAGTCCATGGGAAGAGAAGAGAAATGGAGTCAAGCTGATAAATCCAGGAACTCTTAGCGCTATGTTTCAAAAAGCGACTTTTGCAGTTATGGAAAATGATAATTTAGAATTAAAAATATTAGAACAACTATGAACAATATCAAAAAAGTAGCCATTGCAGCTGTAAAAAAATCCGGTAAAATGCTGATTCGCGAATATCAAAATTTTGATCGGAGCAGTATAAAATTAAAATCGCATCATGAAATATTAACGCGAAATGATTTGTTGTCAGAAGAAATAATTATTAAAGAAATTAATAATAATTTTCCTAACCATAAAATTTTATCAGAGGAAATGGGTGAAGCAGGGCATGACAGTGAATACCTTTGGATTATTGATCCGATTGACGGTACAACTAATTTTTCCATGCATAATCCTTTGTGGTCAATTTCTCTGGCTGTAGCGGTTTGCCCTCACCCCCAACCCCTCTCCCGCTCCTGTCGTCGCGGGAGAGGGGAGCTAAACAAACAAGGAAGTAAAATTATTCTTGGTGTGATTTATGCTCCGATGTTGGATGAGTTGTATGTGGCAGAGCTAAACAAAGGAGCCAGTCTGAATGGCAAAAAAATTCAGGTGTCAAATATTAAACAAGGCAAAGTATTAAATACTTTTTGTCATGGTCGTAAAATAGTGCATATTAAGAAAGCATTAGCTTATTATCGCAGGCAAAAGTTAGCTGAATTAGATTGCCGGCAAATGGGTTCAGCAGCGATTGAACTAGCTTATGTTGCTTGCGGCCGGGTAGAGTCATTTGTGGCGCCCGGAGCTAATGATTGGGATGTAGCGGCTGGTGTTTTATTGGTTCGTGAAGCAGGAGGAATGGTAACTGACTTTGCCGGCCAGGACTGGAAATTGGGTAGTGGGGATATTGCGGCGAGCAATGGAAAGGTACACAGGGAAATTTTGAGGGTGATAAATAAAAAATGAATAATTAAAAATGCAAAATGAAAAATGATAATGAAAAATGTAAAATTTTTAATTTTAAATTGCAATTTTGCATTTTTACTTTTGCATTTTGCATTTTAATATTAACCGCTTGTACTAAACAGGCAGATAAATCTATGGAGCCAAAATTTCAAAATATTCGCCAGCCAGCTGTGGCCGGGCAATTTTATCCAGTTGATAAAGAGGAATTGAAATCAAAAATTGAGGAATATTTATTAGCAGTTGAGAAACAAAAAGTTGAAGGCAATATCAAAGCAATTATAGTACCGCATGCCGGTTATGATTTTAGCGCGCCAGTAGCGGCTTATAGTTTTAAGCAATTACAAGACAAGAAAATTAATACAGCCATAATAATTTGTAATTCACATACTGCTTATTTTGAAGGCATTGCTATTGATGAATCTGATGCTTGGCAAACGCCATTGGGTTTGATAGAAGTTGACAAAGAGCTGGCAAAAAAATTAGTTAAGTCAGATAATGTAATTAAATATAATAGCAATGTTCATAAAGATGACCATACTCTTGAAGTGCAATTACCGTTTTTACAGACTGTGTTGGCTGGAAGTTTTAAAATCGTGCCAATATTGTTTGGCAATGCGTATGATGACAGTTATAAAAAGTTAGCCCAATCCTTAGCTGATAATTTAGGTGAGAATGATATTGTTATAATTTCTACAGATATGTCGCATTATCCGAGTTACGGAGATGCCAATAAAGTTGATAAGCAAACTTTAGAGATGATTAAGTCAGCTGATATATTAAAGCTGGAAAGCCATATTAAAGAAGTGGCAAGCTGGAATATTGCCGGGGAGCAAACAGTGCTATGCGGGATTGATGGAGTTAAAACCGTGATGGAATTGTATGGTTTGTTAGGCTGGGACAAAATTGAAGTTTTAAAATACGCTAATTCAGGTGATGTGGCTATTGGTGACCCCACTTCGTCAAGACTTCGAGGGGCAAGTAAAGATAGTGTTGTTGGGTATGGGGCGGTGGTATTCACCTCACTCTCGGCCCCTCTCCTTCATAAGGAGAGGGGAGCTATAGGCAATATGTTAAATGAAGAACAAAAAAAAGAATTATTAAATATTGCGCGTGCTACGGTGGAAAATTATGCGAGGGATGGCAAGGTGCCGAAGTTTGATGTTAATGATGAAAGATTGAAGTGGAAAGAAGGGGCGTTTGTTACTATACATAAAGATAGCAAATTGCGCGGTTGTATCGGACAAATTGTGCCGAGCGGCAAGCCATTATGGCAGGTAGTACGGGATATGGCAATAGCGGCTTGTAGCAAGGATCATCGTTTTAGTCCGGTAAGTAAAAAAGAATTAGATGATATTGATTATGAAGTTAGTGTTTTGTCTGTTCCTGAAAAAATGAATAATTGGCAGGATATTGAGCTAGGCAAACATGGAGTAATATTACAAAAAGGACTGCGCTCGGGCGTGTTTTTGCCGCAAGTTGCTGATGAAACCGGTTGGAGCAAAGAAGAATTTTTATCTCAGCTTTGCTGGCAGAAAACCGGGCTGGCTCCGGATTGCTATAAAAATGGTTCCGATGTTGAATTAAAGGTTTTTACGGCCCAGGTGTTTAGGGAAAAATAAAACAGTGAGAATGTTCAACAAAAATAAATAAAGGCTGTAGGAACAAGGCAATGCCCTATTCCTACAGCCTTTATTTATTTTTGTTACTGCTTCTTAACTTTACGGGAAGTTATCCACAATCATTGATAAATGTTGCATTATTTGAAATTATTTAATTTTTTTTTGTTTTTTTGTTTAATGTTAGTATAATTTATTAGAGTTGACTTAAATATAAATTATTGATAATGTTTATTATAATGGGCTAAACATAAAAGTGGCCTGCAAGTAAATGTAGCCTTTCAGGCCCAAAAACCCCTGCTTAACGGCATTCATTAAATCATACAATATGCAATTTAATGAATGCCGTTTCTTTTTGTTTTTAATTTGGCGCGCGAATTTTTTTAAACAGAATAATGAAAACAGAAAATAAAAAATGAAGGCTGTAGGAACAAGGCATTGCCTTATTCCTACAGCCTTCATTTTTTATTTCAACACCTTTGCTAAATATTGCCCTGTATAGCTATTTTTCTCTTTTGCCACATCCTGCGGAGCGCCAATCGCAACTATCTCGCCGCCTTTGTCACCGCCTTCTGGTCCTAAATCAATAATCCAGTCAACTGATTTTATTACATCCAGGTTATGCTCAATAATTAAAACAGTGTTGCCTTTTTCAACAAGCTTGTTTAAGATATGAAGCAGGCGCTTAATGTCGTCAAAATGCAGGCCAGTGGTTGGTTCGTCTAAGATATATAAAGTTTTGCCAGTTGCTTTGCGTGATAATTCAGTTGCCAACTTAACTCTTTGCGCTTCGCCGCCGGACAGCGTGGTGGCGGATTGCCCTAATTTAATATAACCCAATCCAACCTCATAAAGCGTTGACAGTTTTTGATTGATGCTGGGAATGTTTTTAAAAAAATTCATAGCTTTTTCCACGGTCATATTTAAAACATCGGAAATATTTTTGCCTGTTCCGCTGCTTGCGGGGTCTTTGTAATAAATTTCCAAAGCTTCTTTATTATAGCGCTGTCCATGGCAAATCTCGCATTCAACATAAACATCAGGTAAAAACTGCATTTCAATTTTAACCAAGCCATCACCGGAGCAGGCCTCGCAGCGGCCGCCAATTACATTAAAGGAAAAGCGTCCAGCTTTGTAGCCTCTGATTTTTGCTTCCGGCAATGTTGCAAATAATTCGCGGATCGGAGTAAAAGCGCCGGTGTAAGTAGCTGGATTAGAACGCGGGGTGCGGCCAATGGGCGACTGGTCAATATTAATAACTTTATCAATATGTCGTAATCCATCAATGCTTTTGTGCCGGCCTGGCTGAGCTTTGGCGCGGTAAAATTTTTGGCTTAAAGCCCTGGCTAAAATATCAGTCATTAAAGTTGACTTGCCTGAACCGGAAACTCCGGTAATGGCAATAAATTTACCAAGGGGAAATTCAACATTAATGTTTTTTAAATTATGCTGGCTGGCGTTAATAATTTTAATTTTACCGCCATTGCCCCGACGATGCTTTACGGGCGCAGGAATTAATTTTTTACCCGCTAAATATTGGCCGGTTAAAGATTTAGCTGATTTTTTAATTTGCGCTGGCGTACCTTGAGCAACAATTTTACCGCCATGTTCGCCGGCGCCGGGCCCGACATCAATAATATGATCAGCGGCCAGCATAGTAGCTTGGTCATGTTCAACCACAATAACAGTATTGCTTAGATCGCGCAGTCTTTTCAGCGTATTAATTAGTTTATTATTATCCCTTTGATGCAAGCCAATTGACGGCTCGTCTAAAATATAAACAACACCGACTAAAGCAGAGCCAATTTGCGTAGCCAGACGAATGCGCTGGGCTTCACCGCCGGATAAAGTATTGGCGGCGCGGTCAACCGTTAAATAATCAAGTCCGACATTAGACAGAAAGTTAAGCCGGGCGCGAATTTCTTTAATGATTTGATTGGCAATTTTTTTATCCCGAGCTGACAGCTTTTTAGAATTATCCAGTTCAGCAAAAAATTTTTTAGTTTGGCTGATTGCTTTGCTGCAAATTTCATAAATTGATAGGCCGTTTATCCGCACAGCCAGCATTTCCGGCTTAAGCCGCTTGCCTTTGCAGGACGGGCAGACCAGCGCGCGCATATACTGCTCAATATCTTTTCTAACATAATCAGAATCTGTCTGTTGCCAGCGCTGTTCCAAATTCGGGATCACACCTTCAAATTCAGTTGCCAACTCGTTAGAAAAACGATCGTTGTTCCCATGGTTGCGTTCCCCGAGATTTTGCTCGGGACAGGCGGGATAAGCATATTCGGCGCCATGGCTTTTTTTGCCAGTGCCGTACAAAACAACATCAAGCTGTTTTCTTGTTAAATCTTTAACAACAGTATTAAGATTAAAACCGTGTTTGCCGGCCGCTGCCTCTAGAATTCGCATCAGTCCTGCTGCAGCGCCGTGGGACCACGGCTTTATAGCGCCTTGCGCAATGGTTAATCTAGGGTTAATAATTAAATCTGGATCAATCTTTTGTTTAATGCCAAGCCCGGAGCAGTTAGGGCAAGCGCCGTGCGAAGAATTAAAAGAAAAATTGCGCGGTTCAAGCTCAGGCAAATGGATGCCGCATTTGGGGCAAACAAATAATTGGGAGAATGTTTTTTCCTGAAGGCAATCGTAGGAACGAGGCATTGCCTCGTTCCTACGATTGCCTTCAGGGAAAATGGTCACTAACCCATTAGCCAAATCCAATGCTTTTTCTATGTCTTTAGTTAGGCAGGCAAGATTTTCTTTGTTTTTTGTTACTTTTAATCTATTAATTATAATATCAACATTGTGTTTTTTTTGTTTGTCAACTTTTATATCTTCAACTTCTTCCAATGTGTAAATATGATTGTCAAATCTGACATGGGAGTAACCGGCTTTGGCAATGCCGTCTAAAATATTTTTATGCTCTCCTTTTTTGTCTTTAATTATTGGCGCAAGTATTATTATGTCCAAATTTGAAAATGAGCTGATAATTTGATCAACTATTTTATCAAGAGAATGCTGTTTGATTTTTTGTCCGCACTTAGGACAATGCGGCACGCCAATGCGGGCAAACAGCAAACGCAAATAATCGTAGATTTCCGTAACTGTGCCTACAGTGGAGCGGGGATTGTGCATTGCGGATTTTTGATCAATGGAAATAGCCGGCGACAAACCTTCAATTGAATCAACATCAGGCTTATCCATTAAGCCAACAAATTGGCGGGCATAAGCGGATAAAGATTCCACATATCGCCGCTGGCCTTCAGCGTAAATTGTATCAAAAGCTAAACTGGACTTGCCTGAACCTGATAAACCTGTAATTACCACGAATTTATCGCGCGGAATTTCCACATTAATATTTTTTAAATTATGAACTCGGGCGCCTTTTATTTTGATTGAATTTGAATTATTTGTTTTTGGCATATTAGATAGAATTAAAAATTAAGAATTAAAAATTAAGAAAAATTTACCTTAATTCGTAATTCTTAATTCTTTTAATAATGCAATTCATTATACAGGAAATTTTTGATTATGGCAAGTGTTTTGACGGATTTTTGTTCTTGTGATAAGTTAAAATCAGGAGTAAAAAAATTTTTAGATTAATATAAAATAACCAAAAATAAAAAAGGAGGAAAATTTAGCTCTTTGAAAATTGAATTATGCGGCAAAAGCAATGTTATTTTGATTTTAATGTTAAATCAGCTATAATAAAAAAAGAGGGTAATAGCTAATTTAATTATTTAAAACATAACAACTTTATGTCTAAGAAAAACATTTTATTATTACTGTTAGTAGCAGTAGTGGTTGTTACAGTCTTTGCTTTTATTGTTGTGAAATCAACAAAACCAAAAGGAGGTGAGATATTAAAACAGCAAAGCCAAGTAAACCCTGATAATGAAAAGGAGGTTGATATAAGTGATTGGAAAGTTTACAGGAATGAGGAGTATGGGTTTGAGGTGGATTATCCGTCAAAGTTTATAGCGAAAGATTGGGCGCATAAAACCCCAAATAATTTATTGTTGTTATGTATAGGTGAAAATAAAGATATTTTTGATAGTGTAGTTTCTATTAAGATTGAAAAGGATTTAAATAGTTTTGGACCTAAAGCAATATGGCCGTTCAGCATTGAAGATAAAAATTTAAATTTAGAAGAGACAACAATTGGCAAAGAAAATTATTTAGCCAAAAAATTTTCCTTAAAACATTCTGCTTCGGAAGATGCAATGAGTATGGGGATAGGCAAATTAAATTTTGTTAATTATTTTATTGAACATTCTGGATTATTGTATCAAATTCATTACAATAAAGTTGGTGATTTAGATGAAGATAGTTTTAATAACATTCTTGCAAGCTTTAAATTTACAAATAGAAAGTAATTGTTTTTTTGTTGTATTATTTGGTAATTAGCTACTTGGCAAAAATTTTAAGAAACGGAGGTATGTAATGAAAAAGATAGCTATTAGTATAATTTGTTTGGTAATGGTATTATTTTTTCATTCAGAAATTGTTTTTGGGATTCAATTACCACTGGAGATGGACATTGAAAAATGGAAATCTAAAACAACACAAGTATTTGGTAATGATAACGATTATATGAAAGGTTATCACCTAGGCGATGATATTAATGTTAGCGCAGGGATTAAAATTCGTCCTATTGCAAAAGGAGTTGTCAAATACGTGGGAGATCATCCTGGACCTGATAATTATGGCGGTATGTATATTATTGAACATCCTTTGCCAGACGGAGAAACAGTCTGCGCGGTTTATGCCCATCTTAATTTTAGCAGCTTTACAAAAACCGCAGGAGATCAAGTAGAGAAAGAAGACTGTTTAGGGGAAATTGGCACATTTGCCCAAAATGGCGGATGGTCTGAGCATTTACATTTCGGAATAAGAAAAGGCGGATATATTAGCGGTAACTATTATTATATGCATAAGCCAAATGGTACATGGAAATGGTATTGGGCCTATGTAGGATATACTAGAAATTCAAACTTAACAGCCAATAAAACCCCTGAAGATCAGCCAAATTATGATATTACTCATAAAATGATGAAAGATGACTGGTATGATCCTACGGATTTCATTCAATCCCACCAATCCGCCCCCACCCGCTTCATGGACTTTGAAGATGGAGTTGACGAAGCAACTATCAAAAGCAACATCCCCGGAATAATTTTTACAACCACTCAAGGACATGACTGGATATACGGAGATTGGCGCGCGGGCTACAACGGACCATATCCTGACGGAGCATATTACAGCAACGGCCATTTTTTTGCTTGGTTAGGACCCAATCAAGGCGCAGGCAGGATAGATTTTACAGGAGCAACCGCCACTTATCTGTCTGTCTTAACAAGCACCGCCTCTGGTTTAACCATGGATGCTTATGATAGTGATAACAATTGGCTGGCAAACAGCGGATGGGCAGATAGCAATATTAACACAGGCGAGATGACCAAACTGACTGTCGCCGCTCCGAACATGGCGTATGTATTGGTTCATGACACTGGAAATCGCTGGCTGATTGACGATTTGGAAATAGGAGATCTATTAGCAGAGGCCAAAGCATATTTGCCGGCAGGTTTTTTATCTGAATACGAAGACCTTGACACTTTGGATCAAAATCAACCAAAATGGAAAACATTTTTTAATAAAATATACCAGACATTAAAAATAATATTGGGCTGGGGCGGCAGTGAATTATCCATTCAAATCTATAAACCGGACGGAACCCTGCATAATGAATATCAATCTAAAGAATCCCCTATTATTATAGATATTCCAAACGCAGAGCCGGGACTATGGGAATTTAAGATTACTGCTGTGAATGTTCCGAATAATGATTATCCGTTTGCTTTAGTTGTGGGAGCGTTGGATGACACAATGCCTCCGATTATAACACTCTCGGTCAGTCCGGATACACTCTGGCCGCCTAACCATAAAATGGTTCTTATCACACCTGTGATAACAGCAACTGATAATTGTGATCCTGATCCTGTTATTGAATTAACATCAATCACAATGAGTGAAGGCGAAGATGATGATATTCAAGTTGACGAAGATGGCAATATCTATCTCCGGGCTGAAAGATTAGGAACCGGCGACGGCAGGATTTATATTATCACCTACACTGCCACTGACGTATCCGGCAATAGCGCTTCTGCCAGCGCTGCTGTAACAGTGCCGCATAATCAATAATAACAAATTTACATAATTTTTTAGGGCGGAGCCAGCAATGGTTCTGCCTTTTTTTGTGTGAGAGAGGTTTTGACAACCATTAAATTTTTTGCTATTATAAAAATATTAAATTAGGAGTAAAATTTTATATAATTTTAAAGTAAATTTGCTAAAATAAAAACATATAAACAATTAACATTGATCTTTGAAAAACTGCTCTGTTTCAGAGCAAAAAATACAATAAAAAAATTTGAGAGGAGGGGAAGAGGATGGGAAAGATAATAAAAAATATAGATAAGGTTGATAGTGTAACTTCAGATGGCGAGAATGTTGATTTTGGACCAAAAATAAGAGTGGCCGGTAATTTAATTATGCCGGATAAATTTAGGGATAAGGATTTTGTTAATGTGCCTGCAGTGGAAGTGGAAGTAGAGAAAAAAGAAAAAAAGGTAGAAGTGTTAAAAAATTTTAAAAGATGGACAACTAGTCATATCAGAAGAATCGGTTTACTAATTTTAAATTTCTTTTTTAATTATGATTGGGTTTTTGCAGTAGTGGGCAAATTTAACCATTGGTTCTCATTTTTAAATTCTGTTTTTGTGGCATATCCAGCTACAGAAAAATATGCTCTTGCTTATGTTTATCGCAGGCATTGGCGTAAAATGCAATGGTTGCCGCGACCAGTTGGAATTTTTAAGCAAGATGGCAAGTGGGGGCTGATGACAGTAATTTCCTCCACTGAAAAAGATTTTTGTAGTATAGAAAACGTTGAAAACCTTAAGGTTCTAGTGGAAAGAACTGAAAGAATTCGCCAATTACTTAATGCTAAACAAAAAACTTTTGCTGGAATTTTACCCGGAGTTTTTTTTACTAAGCGATTGATAAGAGAAACCATTGAGGCTGATGTTACAGTTGAAGTAGTTATGAGAGCAGAAGAAAAGGTAAGAGAAATTGAAAAATATCCCAAAGAAATTCCACTAATCATCCTTGGAGGGAAAGGATTTATTGGTCGCAGATTAATTAAACGGTTATCTAAGACTAAACGCGATATTTACTGTATTGATGTAAATAATAGTGGCGCTAACGCTAATTTTAAAGATTGGCCCAATAACATTAGACAGAAGAAAGCCGCAATTCTTATTAATTTAACAAGGAAAGCGGTCTTATCTTACTATGTTAATTTATTTTGGCCGGGATTAGTACTTCTTAATGAAGTATATCCAGAACCAACAGAAAAGGAATTAGAGATACTAAATAAAATTGGGAGTTCCGCATATCATATTGTAGGTGTTAAAGCAAAATCATTTCCATCTTTTCCAAAAATTTATAAAGGAGGAATACCTTGTTGTGCCGCGTGGAGTTCAGGGAACATAGATGTTATTATTAAGAAAATAAATTGATAAGGGTATATCGATTAGATATACCCTTTTTCTTTTTAGAAAAATTATGGTAAAATAAAATAAACAATTTAAAAAGTTTTAATTTGAATATATATGGAATTATTAATAGATAAAATAAACATCATTTTGTTGATCACAATTATATTGAATTTTATTTTAGGATTGATTATTTATTTTAACGGAAGAAATAAAAGAATTAATAAAATTTATGTTTGGAATATTTTTCATATTATAAGTTGGATCGTAGCAATGATTTTATTCCGGTCAGCAACTGCTGAAAATAATTTATTTTGGTGTATTATTTTATATATTACACCTACTTTTATAGCTAGTAGCTTTTTATGTTTTACTTACATTTTTCCATCTCAAATTAAAAAAAATTTACGATGCAAAATGTTGGTAATATTTTTCATTAATTTATTTTTAGTTATTTTAATCGCCATTCCAGGGGTTATTATAAAAGAAGTAAATATTAGGCCAGCAATGGAGAAAGAAATAATTTTTGGCTCTTTATATTTTTTATATTTTTTTTATATTTCTTGTTATTTTTCCTATGGTTTTATAAGATTATTTCGCAAATATTTACATTCTGTAAAAAATGAAAGAATTCAAATTATTTATTTGTCTTTCGGATACGCTTTGTCAACTAATTTAGCTTTTGCAACAAATTTAATTATGCCATGGATTGGATATTTTTTTCTAAATTGGCTGGGGCAAATTTTTACTGGATTTATGGTGGCATTTACCGCTTATGCTATTGTAGCCCATCGCCTCATGGACATAAAATTCGTCCTTCGCCGATCCTCTGTCTTCCTTGCTTCTTTATCAACAATTTTCATTTTAGCAGTGTCAGCGCAATATATTTCTATTACATTTTTTCCAAATTCAGCAACTTGGATTAATGTTTTAATTTTAATTATTGCTGTTTCTGTTTTTCCTTTAATTAAGAATTATTATTACCACTTTGCCAATAAATATTTTTTTACTTCACTTTACGACGGCAGGAAAGTAATTGCTGATTTA
>DAOWHZ010000038.1 GCA_030641105.1 bacterium
AGCCAACCGGTAATTTAGATTCAATTAATGCCGAAGAAATTATAGAACTGCTGCAAAAAATTAATAAATTCGGCACCACTATAGTTTTGGTTACTCATAATAGGGAAATTGTTAATCGCTTGCGAAAAAGGGTTATTACACTGGATAACGGGATGATTATCAGTGATCAAGCGGTTGGGAAATACATTCTGTAATTAGACAACTAGTAAATAGACAGTTAGACAGCTAGAAGATAAAAATCAAAAATTAAATACCAAAAACCAAAAATAAATACTATAAGACTTAAAAATTTTTTAGTTTTTGTATTTTTGCATATTTGTTTTTAGTTTTTAATTTTTGGTTTTTAGTACCTTACTTCTAGTTGTCTATTTTCTAGCTGTCTAGCTGTCTATATAAAATTTATGTTTCTATTCTCTTTCGCCAGAATCATAAAATTCAGCTTCCAGGATATTGGCCGCAATATTTGGTTGTCAATTGTAACCATAACAATTTTAATATTGGCTTTATTTTCAGTTAATATGTTGTTAACTGTTAATGTAATCAGCAAGGCGGCAATTGGAGCCATTAAAGACAAGATTGATGTTAATTTGTATTTAAAAACCAATGCCGAAGAAGCTAAAATTATGGCGCTTAAAGCTAAAGTTAGTAATTTGGATCAAGTTAAAGATGTGCAATACATTTCTAAAGCCGAAGCTTTGGCAAGCTTTAAAGCTAAACATAAAAAAGATCCGGAAGTTTTAGAGTCTTTGCGGGAGTTGGGCAAAAATCCTTTAACCCCAAGTTTAATTATTAAACCTAAAGATGTTGATCAGTACGAGGAGTTGATTGCCAGTTTGAATAAAATTGATGATGATATTATTGAATCGCGCAATTTTGACGATCATAAAGCCATGATAAATAAAATTAATAGCATTACCAATAAAATCAGTGAAGTCGGCATGCTAGTCAGTTCAATTTTTGTTTTTATAACTTTATTGCTTGTGTATAATTCTATCCGGGTTGCTATTTATACGCATAGGCGGGAAATAAAAATTATGCGGCTTGTCGGGGCTTCAAACTGGTTTATCCGCGCTCCATTTTTATTTTCCAGTATAATTTATACCATAGTTGGCGTTGTGGCTATAGTGGGAATTTATTATTTTTTTATAACTTTATTACAGCCATATATTGAAACATTTTTTATTGACTATGATATAAATTTAGTTACTTATTTTAATGAAAATTTTATAATAATTTTTGGCGCGCAGTTTTTAGTTGCCGTGATCGTGAATATATTGGCCAGTTTGATTGCGGTAGGGAAGTATTCCAAGGTTTAAGTTAAGTAAGAAGTTAGAAGTAAGAAGTAAGAAGTAAGGAATAAAAGTTTATTAGTTTATTGTCGCTTTGCTATTTATTGATTTATTGGTCTAAAATTAATAAACAAATAAATTTTCCATCAAAGAAAGTATGAATATAGATAATATAACAAACAATTTTTTAAATTTTGTTTATAGCTTAACTTCAACTGAAATAATAATTTTAGTTGTAATTACTGTAATTTTAACTTTTTACATAGTTTATCGCTGGTTTGGAGTTTATGCGGTGGCTGGATTGTTTTTGATTTATTTCCTTGTTTATATTTTGTATGCAGTTGATGTATTTAATATTTATAAAGAGCGAGGCAGTGATATTGAACGGCGGGAGCAGATATTGGAAGCTGAGTTGATGAAATAATAGATAAAAAAAGTAACAAAATAACCGTCCCGGTCGCACCGGGGCGGTTATTTTGTTTTGGCTCGGGGTCGCGGATAAAGTTAGAACTAATATTTATTGGTTCGGAGCAACTCACCAAGAGTGAAATTGAAACTAATTTATCTTCACATCTAGTGGATTTTCTTTAACTTAATTTTTAAAAATGCTTTTCTTAACTCCTTCGCAACATCTGGCTTTAATTGAAGAAATGTCCCATTTTTTGTCTCAATTTTATTCATTAAATTTGGCATAAACTGCTGTTTATATAATTTCTTGTCATTAAAATTTACTTCAATATGCAATATAGGTTGTGGTCTAATTCTGTTCACAACTGAACTATATATTTTCACTTCGTTCTGGAAAAGTAAGTGTACAGTCCAAATTGCTTTGAATGGATAATAGTTTTTTATTTTTTGATTAAATAGATTCACCCATTCTTTACTTTCTTTATGATTTATAAATATTAGTAAATGATAATTTTCAGGGTACCCTTTGTTTAGCTTAGCATCTATTATACTCATCATTTCATCAAATGTTTGACAACGACATGGAATTTCAACCAACTCAAATTTATCTAATCTAATTGATATTGGATTACCGTTAATTGTCATTAGAAAAAAATCAGGAAAATTGTCCTTTGGTTGTAATAGCCACCAATCTTTACCAGTTAATTTTTTGAGTGCCGAAATAAAAAAATATTCTACTAAACCCTCTCTATCTCTTTGTATTTTTTGATCTGGATCTGAAAAAAATTTTTGTGGCCCAATTTTTGAAAGAGTTTTTTCAATCTGTTTAAGTAAAGCTATATTATCCCTAAAATAAAGGGCTTCCTTTCCATTCATAAAGCAAATCTCTGAATCAATAAATTTAATATTCATAATCGTTTTTTTAATTTTTATAGAACCGAAAGCTCCTAAAACGAATACGCCTATCATGAGATGATTATGTGTTTAATAAAGTTTTTCTGATTTCATTAATATATGTTGATCCTTCCTGGTTGGGTGGAAAAATATAAGAATATAATTAAAAGAATTTAATCTAATAGCAAATACTCTTAAATAAAAACATCACCTATCGGGAATATTTTTGATTAATCAATTTATTTATTGAAGCTCAAGTAATTTTCTTTGTAATTCATTATTAAGGAAACCTATTTCAATATCCCTGTTTGTTATTTCTTCTCCGAATATGTTAGTGGCGGAGAGATTAACAGATCTTGGTTTGGAAAATAATTCCTTTAACAATTTCCACGTGAGTTCACCGCCAGGATTTTGATTAGCTTGATAATATTGAGATAATTCGCTATAACTATATTTATTTAATTCCCTAATTTCAAGAATTTCTAAATTAAGTGCATTTATTCTCAGACCATATTCTTTTCTTAAAGCGTTTTCGGCTTTAGTTTTAACATCAATAGCGCCAGCAATATCTAAACATTCTTCCATCATTTGTTCATACTCTTTAACTATTTTAGTAGTTTCGTCAAGTTCTTTAGTAAGTTTTGTTATTCGGTCAGTATATATTCCATAATTGCATTGTCCTAATTTGTCTATATAAATAATCTCCGGTTCGCATTTAATTTCCGCGCATTCTCCTAATACTTTAATTTCAGGGTTAATACCAACATCGCTTTCAGGAATTTCAGCAAGATTGTTATTTGTAATCCCCAAAGCTAATTTTTCAAATATTTTTTGGGCGGTGGCTACAGTAATACGATAACGTTTTCCGTCTTCATGCACATAATAAGTTTTTCCGTGATCTTCAACAGCTAATAATATCTTTCCTTTTAATCGTTCTGATAAATTAGGAGCTGAAAAAACGAACAATGGAATTGAAATTAGTAAGCATGTTGTGAAACCTAAAATAAATTTTTTCATATATTTTTGTAATTTGTCTTATAACTAAAGGATACACCTTTCTCGGTTTTTGTCAATATTTTAAAGCCTAAGTTCAATAAGTAAGTGCAACACCTGTATAATAATTGGTGTATGTCTAAAATATATAAAATAATTAATACCCTTTATTTTTTATAATTTTATTTTATTGAAAAACATTAATTTACAGATATCTCTTTTATTGCTTCTCGTGTCGTTCTGATTCTCTTGCCATTTTGTAAGGTTAAAATAGTTTCAATATGAGCCACTAATTCAGTTGGCTCTTGTTGATTATCTTCTATTCTTATCTCTCCGGATTTGCCATCAATAATAATGTGCGCCTTTTCACTTGTGCCGTCCCTTTTGCCAATTAAAAGATGTTGATCTTCGCCCTGAGAACGTGATTCAATAAAAAAACCTTCCGTTTTTAGACGATTTTTAATTGTTCGTTCTGCCTCGTGTTGTTCTAAGAGATCTAAAAAAGGCTGAAATTTCCCCCATGGATTATTAAGCGGATAGCCCGTCTCTGATGACCACCATGTTACGGGCTTACCGGCTTTAATTTTTTTAAACCTCAAGCTAGGAAGCGAATCTCCAATAAAAATATTTTCGAGATGCAATATAAGCGATTTATGTAATTTCTCAACTTCAGTAGTAGGCAATAAATTTTCCTTAAGTGCAGCCTCTTTGCGCCATATTTTCTTTAAAACAATATTCGGGTTTGGCACATCTTCATTGGTTAATACATTTTTTTCTTCTTTTACGCCCGACAAAAGTCCTTCAAGGATTCTTCTCCGATTATCCAACTCTTTTTGGTACTGTCGGATATTATAACTTGAGTCTATATATGAGGTAGTCATCGTTTGTTGCTGTGTAAACAAATCAAATCCTTCTTCTCCAAAAATTTCTCTAACTAGCCTCTTAGTTTCTTTTTCCCATAACTGAAATTCTGGTCCCCAATTTTCAGCACCCTTAAGCTCATCGATTTTTAATATTTGTTCTTTGAGTTGTGAAAGTTGCTGATCCATATATTTAAGTTATTTGATATAGCTTTGCTCGGGGACAGGGAGTCGAACCCCGATTTACAGGACCAAAACCTGCTGTCCTACCATTAGACGATCCCCGAATAGTGATACAAAATCCACCATTGCGGTGGACCTATTAATATAATAATACAAAATAATTTTACTGTCAAACTTGACAGAGTTATATTTTTATGTTAATGTTATTGTAAGTTTGCGATTAAACTTTTTCAAGACCTTTAAAAAGGAGGAGAAAGTATGACAGAACAGATAGAAAGAATTGCCAAACGTTTTCAAAATGGAGCAAGCTGGGAAGCAGTTATGCTAGGCGTTGATGGGCCGTTTTGCGATAAAATCGCGCGAAACGACAAACTGGCTGCTCATAAAGGATTTAAACATGTAGGTGAAATTACAAAAAGACTGGTGAGATTAGTGCTATATCGTTCATATAGCAGAATCTGCAAAAGATGTCAACGATGTCTTTAACAGATAACTTCCTATGTTTATTGGGCGCTATTTATCAATTTGGTAAGTAGCGCCTTTTCTTTTTTTGTGGATTTGTTATAATATACATTATGCAATTAACTTCAATTAAAAAATTTATTATTATTGTATTCGTTTTTTTAATCGGAATCGGGGCTGGTTTTTGTCTTGATAATTTTATCAGCCAAGCAACTAATCCAGTTACAGCTGAAGATTTGCGTTTAGATGACCAGGAAGCGACTATCAGGGCAATAAAAAAAGTTATGCCGGCTGTTGTTAGTATTATTGTTTATGACTGGGAAAATTTTGTTGCTTTAATTGTGCCGTCCGGCGAAAAGGAGATTCAGAAATACAGAAAGCAAAAAGGTTCCGGTTCCGGTTTTTTAATTTCAGATGACGGTTATATATTAACTAACCAGCATGTAATAAATGCGGGCAAGGAAGAAACGTCTGAATATCGGATTATTTTAAATTCAGGAAAAAAGTATTACGCCCAGTTAATTGGCAAAGACAAGCTTAGGGATTTGGCGGTGTTGAAAATTTTTGATAAAGATTTGCCTTATGTTGAGTTGGGCGATAGCAGTAATTTACAGATTGGAACAACAGTTATTGCTATTGGCAACGCCTTAGGCCGCTATCAAAACAGCGTAACCAAAGGGATAGTAAGCGGTTTAAATAGAAATTTAGAAATTACAGATAATAAAAGTGAAATCATGCAGCTGTATGATGTTATTCAAACTGATGCAGAAATCAATATAGGTAATTCAGGCGGACCCTTGATTGATTTATCCGGTAAAGTGGTCGGAGTTAATACTGCTATTGATTCAGCCGGCACATCAATTGGTTTTGCTATTCCTGTTAACGATGCCAGAAATGTGGTTACCAGCATTAAAGAAATTGGCAGGATTGTCAGGCCAAGATTAGGCGTGCGCTATATTATGATTACACCTGAATTAGCTTTGGAACATGAATTGCATAGAGATAGCGGAGCATGGATTATACATCCGGAAGATGATAGTTTTGGCGTTGTGCCTGATTCCCCGGCGGATAAAGGCGGTTTGGCTGAAGGAGATATTATTTTTGAAATTAATGCTATAAAGATTGAGGGTAAGAATACTTTGTTTTCTGTTATTCAGAAGTATAAGCCGGGTGATCGGATTGGATTGAAAATTCAGAGAGAGGAGAGGGTGATTATTAGGGTGGTGGAGTTGGATGAATTCTGATCGTCGCTAATCAATCGCGAATATTTCGCGAATAATCGCTAATATAGAAGTGTTATTAATTAAATAAAAAAAAGCCACCGTTTATCTATGAGGACAGGGACGGTGGTTTTAAGATTCTTAAGGTGAAAAAGGCTCTTTTAAATATTCCAGAGAAATGATCACAGGGATTCCCGCAAAGCGTGCGATCTCTGCTATCAGTTTTTGGTTAGTATAAATTCTTTCAAAATCGCCTTCCATCGTGAGATGTTTATAAGTGCCGTTCATCATCACATAGGCTTTTCTGAAATCCCCATCCATCGCGAGACCATTATAATCGCCGTTCATTGTGACGAGGCCTTCATAAGTGCCGTTCATTGTGACGAGGCCTTCATAAGTGCCATACATATTAACAGCACTCTTATAAGTGCCCCACATTGTGACCGGCAATTTATAATCCCCATGCATACAAACGTCATCCTTAACGATGAACTTTTTATCTCTTTCATCTATTTTTCCGGTTTTTTCAGCCAACGCCATTGCTTCTATTGATGAGATAATATTCATTTTTTCCTCCTTCAGAGTGATATGCTCCTTGTTAGTGGTTTTTGTTTAAGGTGCTATAATTTTTAAACTTATTTAAACTTAGCAAAGATTTAATTTTGTGTCAAGGGGAACTTCAATTATTATTGTCATTGCGAGGAGCGAAACGAAGAGTAAGCGAGTGAAGTGACGAAGCAATCCCGTGAACAACACTGTCATTGCGAGCCCGCAGGCGAAGCAATCCCGTGAATAGTGCATTTACCACGGGATTGCTTCGTCATTCCGTTCCTTCGCCAGCTGGCGAATCCACTCCATTCCTCGCAATGACAGTGAATATTATCCACATCTTTTTGTTTGACTTTATTTTTTATTATGATAATATTGTTAATATGATAGAGATCAGCAACCTCACAAAAAAATTCGGCGTAAATATCGCTTTAGATAATATAACTCTCTCTGTAAAAAAGGGAGAGGTTTTGGGTTTTTTAGGGCCTAATGGCGCGGGCAAAACCACCTGCATGAAAATTATTACTTCTTTTTGGGCCCCGACATCCGGCAAGGTTGAAGTTGACGGTTTGGATGTAAGTAAAAATTCATTAGAAGTCAGAAGAAAAATAGGGTATTTGCCGGAAACCGTGCCATTGTATGATGATATGCGGGTTTATGAATATTTAAAGTTTGTAGCTGAAGTTCGCGGTTTGCCAAAAGATGGGATTAAGACAAGAATTAAAGAAGTTGTAAAAATTTGCGGTTTAAGCAAAGCGATTCGCCAGCCAATTGAAGAATTGTCAAAAGGATTTCGCCAGCGGGTCGGCTTGGCGCAGGCAATTATGCATAATCCTGATATTTTAATTTTAGACGAGCCGACAACTGGATTGGATCCAAACCAAATCGCGGAAATCAGGAATTTAATCAAGGAATTAGGCAAAGAAAAAACTGTTATATTTTCAACTCATATTTTAGCGGAAGTAAGCGCGACCTGCGATCGGGTAATAATTATACATAATGGTAAAATAGCAGGCGAAGGCACGCCTGAAGAATTAGCGGCTAAAGCAGGTAGTAGAGAAATGATTTATGTAAAAATCAAAGGGCCAAAAGATGAAATATTAAATAAACTGCGAGATATGGAGAATGTGGCAAAGGCAGAAATAAAAGATAAGGAATCAGATGATGTTTATGGATATGAAATAGAACCAAAATCCGGAGTTGATTTGCGGGAGTATTTGTCAATGACGGTAATGAATTCCGGATGGAGCATACTTGAATTTTCTAAAAAGAGTGTTAGCTTGGAAGATGTGTTCCGTGAGTTAACAAAGTAAATACCCACGAATTTACAAATTTAGTACAAATTTACAAATATAAAGCTACACGAAGAATAAATATTTGTAAATTTGTAGAGGATTTGTAAATTCGTGGGTATTAAGAAGCAATATGAATGGACAATATTTTAAAACAATCTACACATTATTCAAAAAAGAATTAATGTCATATTTTAATTCCCCAATTGCTTATATTTTTATCGGCGTGTTTTTGGTGGTTGGCAACTGGCTGTTTTTTAAGAATTTCTTTTTGATTGGGCAGGCGGGCATGCGGGGATATTTCGGCCTTTTGCCATGGATATTTTTGTTTTTGTCTCCGGCTATTACTATGCGGCTGTGGGCGGAAGAAAAGAAAAGCGGCACGATTGAATTTTTACTAACCTTGCCGGTTACGGATTGGCAAGTTGTGCTGGCTAAATTTTTCAGCGGCTTGGCCTTTTTATTTATTACTTTGCTTTTATCAATTAGTTTGCCGATTACCGTGGCGTTTCTGGGCAATGCTGATTTAGGCCCGATGATTGGCGGGTATTTAGGCGCTTTATTTCTTGGCGGATCATATTTGGCTTTGGGCTTGTTTATTTCCAGCTTAACCAAAAATCAGATTATTGCTTTTGTTTTAGCATTGGTAGCATGTTTTATCGCTTTTATAATCGGCGCTGATTTTGTTTTAGTTGGCGCGCCGCAGTTTGCTATGCCAGTGATGAAATTTTTGGGCTTGGGCAGCCATTTTTATAATATTTCCAAAGGCGTGATTGATTCAAAAGATATTATTTATTATTGTTCATTTATATTTATATTTTTGTGGCTGAATGCGAGGGTGATTGAGAGTCGGGGATGGAAGTGATTTTTGAAATTGGAAGAAATTTGTAATTAGAAATTTGGATATTAAGATATTGGGATATTTGGATGTAATGAAAGAAAAAGCTCATCCCGGGGGATGAGCAGTGAGAATTTAAGTTAGTTGGTAACGTAATCGCCCATAGAAGGTAACCAAAACCTTAATTCATATTTATCAAAGAATTGACTCAAGAATGCAACAGATTTTTGTGTGAATTCTTTCGTTTCATTAAGATAGCCCTTTTTTTGTAAAGAACGTATTTGATGTTTATATCTCCATCTTAGATTTATTGCTGCAGTTGTTCCTTTACCATTATTACAGAGTGAAACACGTTTTCTTAGGTATTCTGATTGTTTTAGAGATAATTTTTCTTTTTTTCTGTTTCTTTTTTTCATCCCCCAACCTCCTTATTACAGTTTTTTCAGCGCTTTTACTGCATTTCTTTAATTAGTTGTTCTAATTTTTGAATCTCATAAGAACAAGTAATGTCGTCAGTAAATATGCGCACAGTATCATTCACTACTTTTATAAACACATCAGAGTCACAAGGTGTCAATTTAAAGTAATCATCCGATTTAATTATTCCTACTTTTTTTGCTGTTTTATAAATCGCATCATCAAGATCGAGAACATTATCAAGAATAAAAGATAGGGGACACAAGAGCGTTGATACAGTGAGAAATTCGGGATTCTGTTTTTGCCTGTTCAGGATTAAAGTCAAAAATGAGCTTTTTAGTTGTAGTAAATAAATTTCATTCAACGCAAAGTTCACAATTTTAGCACAATTTTTTGTTTGAACAATTTCCTTTCTTGTTAAAATTCGCATGCTATTCCTCCTATGATTATGGGGTTATTTAAAAAAGGACAGTTTGTTGATTTATGATAAGATTATATGAATTTTAATAAAAAGTCAAGGGGATTAGAAAACAGAAAGCAGCCCGCCTGCGCAGACAGGAAAATAGAAAGCAGAATAAAATTTAATATTTAAAGTTCTGTCGTCTGTTGTCTTAATAAATATGAATTTTAATAAAAAATTAATAAATAAAACAAATCTAAGTATAACCGTGCTGATTATTATCGGCATTTTAGCTGTGATAAATTTTTTTTCTTATCAAATATTTCACCGCTGGGACTTGACGCAGAATAAGGATTATTCAATTTCAAAAGTCAGCAAGCGGACTGTTGGAGAATTGGATGACATAATTAATATTAAAGTTTATTTTAGCAAAAATTTGCCAAGCCAATACATAACTTTGCATCAGGAAGTCGGGGATATTCTGGATGAATATGCTAATTATTCAAACGGCAAGATACGGGTGGAATTTATTGATCCGGCTGATGATGAAGATTTAACGCAGAAATTAATAATGATGGGCATTCCTGAATTACAATTTAATGTTTTAGAAAAAGACAAGCTGCAAATAGTTAGAGGTTATTTAGGCATGGCTATTCAGTACGGGGACAAAAACGAGGTAATACCGGTTGTGCAGGACACGCAAAATTTAGAATATCAAGTTACTTTAGCGATTAAAAAAGTTATTAGTCAAGAAATGGCCGTGATTGGTTTTGTTGTTAGTAACGCCACTGCTGATCTGGAGAATGAGATAAGCGCGGCCTATAAGTCATTGCAGGAGTTGTATCAAGTGCGCCAAGTTGATTTGTCAACTGTGGAACAGGTGCCGGCGGAGATTAATACTTTAATTATTGTCGGCCCAAAAGAACAATTTGAAGAAGAGCAACTTAAAGCCATTGACGCCCACCTATGCCAAGGCTTCGGTGGGCAAGGCGGCTCGTTGCTAATTTTAGTCGATGGAGTAAAAGTAGAAGAAGGCATGATGGCTAATGTTAACAATGTTGGTTTAGGCGGTTTGCTGGAAAATTATGGAATTAAATTAAATCATAATTTAGTTTTGGATGTTTCTAACAGCATTGCTTCATTTACGCAGGGACTTTTTACATTTTCAACTAATTATCCGTTTTGGCCAAAGGTTGTTAAAGACGGTTTTGATCAGGAAAACGCGGCTGTGGCAAAATTGGAAAGCTTGGTTTTGCCATGGGCCAGCAGTTTAGAAATTTTAACTGATAAAATTAACGAGAATAATAAAATTTCTTATTTAGCCCGCACTACTGATAGAGCATGGAGCCAAGATGATAATTTCAATCTGAATCCGCAGCAGATGTTTGCTCCAAGCAACGGACAAAGACAGCTAACATTGGCAGTGTCTGTTTTTGGCAAGTTTAACAGCGCTTATGGCGACAACAGCACTGATGCCGGTCGTTTAATTGTAGTAGGGGACAGTGATTTTATTAAAGATGGTTTTGTCCGCAATAACCCTGATAATTTAATCTTTTTTCAGAATTTGGTTGACAGTTTAAGCTTGGATGATGATTTAATCAATATCAGGTCC
>DAOWHZ010000059.1 GCA_030641105.1 bacterium
GCGCTTAGGAAGGCGTGACGCTGAGAAAGGAGCTATTTTTGACGGCTGTCCAAGAAGAAAAAAACAGCTGAATTTTTTAATTAAGAAATTTAACAAAATCACTCATAATAAATATTCCAATGCTTTGCTTCGCAGGAATCAGGGCAACGGCCTGCGCGTCGCGGCTATTTTAGTTAATGTCAGCAACAAAGAAGTTAAACAACGTTTGGGCGGCAGGCGTGTTTGTGATTGCGGCGCCGCTTACCATATTAAATATAATCCTTCAAAAAAGCGCGGAGTATGCGATTTGTGCGGAAAGAAATTATCCGTTAGAGCCGATGATAAGCCGGCTGTAATTGCTGATCGGCTGAAATTGTACCATAAGCAGACCGAGCCTTTGCTTGATTATTTTCAACAGCGCGGTGAATTAATTAAAATAGACGGGGAGCAGAATATTGGTAAAGTTCAGAGAGATATAATAGATAATTTGAAAAAAAGGGAGATAATTTAAATTTTAATATAATTTTAATATTTAAACAAGATTTAATTTAGGATGTTAAAATGTTTAAATGTTAGGATGTTAAAATGTTTAAATGATTATTATCAAGACCGAAAAAGAAATTAAAATTATGCGTCAGGGCGGTAAAATTTTAGCATGTGTTTTAAAGAAATTGATTAACGAAGTTAAACCGGGCATAACAACAGGTCATTTGGAAAAGACGGCTTGTGATTTAATCAAGAAAGCCGGAGGACGGCCTTCGTTTAAGGGTTATAAGTCAATGCATGAAGCGCATGCTTTTCCAACTGCTTTATGCGCCTCAATAAACAGTGAAATAGTTCATGCCCCTGCTTTGCCTTCGCGCAAATTAAAATCAGGTGATATAATTGGCATTGACTTGGGTATGGAATATCCCATCTTTGCTAAAGCTACGGCGGGCAAGCCAGCAAATAAAGATTCAGAGATGGGAGGATATTATACTGATATGGCGGCTACCATAGCAGTTGGCAAAATAAGCAAAGAAGCAAAAAAACTTATCAATGTAACAGAAAAGTCCTTAAAATTAGCCATAAAACAAGTGAAGCCAGGCAATAGTTTAAATGATATCGGACGGGCAATACAGCAATTTGTTGAAGCAGAGGGTTTTTCCGTAGTGCGTGAATTAGTCGGGCATGGCGTTGGTACAGCAGTTCATGAAGAGCCGCAAGTGCCTAATTATGAGATTAATGACAATAGCATGGATAATGTTATTTTGAAGACCGGCATGGCTATTGCTATTGAGCCAATGGTTAATGTTGGCGGGTGGAAAGTTAAAACAGCGGATGATGGCTTTACTATTGTGACAGCTGACGGAAGTTTGAGCGCTCATTTTGAGCATACGGTAGTGGTGATGGAGAAGGGGTGTGAGGTGTTAACTAAAATGTAAAATTAAAAATGCAAAATGCAAAATGATAATGCAAAATTTAAAATTATTAGATATTTGGGGATAGATTGGGGTGGCGCGAGGATTGGTTTAGCTTTGGGTGATAGTGAAGTTAAGTTAGCCACGCCTTTTAAGGTGGTAAGCAGCATTGATGAGATTGAGCAAGCAATTAAAGAAGAGAGTGTTGATGTAATTGTTGTTGGAAAGCCGCTAAAAATGAAAAATGCAAAATTAAAAATGCAAAATGAGTTTTTGAATTTCCTTAATTTATTAACAGAAAAGATTGATATTCCAGTTAAGACGGTTGATGAAAGATTGTCCAGCAAGCATGCTGATGCTTTATTTGGCGATAGAAAAGTTAAAGCGCCGCAGGATGCGGTGGCGGCGATGTTGATATTGCAGTCCTATTTGGACAAACACGAAGTGAACGAATGAATACAAAATTAATGAAAAAAAATATTTTCGTTAATTTTGTATTATTTCGTTTAATTTATGTGTTCATATGGATGAGACTTATACTACTAAAGCAATAATCCTAAACCGCCAGCCGTTTCGAGAAGCTGATAGTAAGACAATTGTTTATACCTTGGATAAAGGTAAATTAGAGCTGATAGCTCGCAGTACCAAAAAAATAAAATCCAAGTTAGCCGGGCATTTAGAGCCATTTTGCTTGTCTGATTTAATGATTGTGAGAGGCAAACAGTTTGATTATATAGGTGGCGCGGTTAGCGAGAATTGTTATGGCGCGATAAAAAGTGATTTGGAGAAGTTGATCTTTGCGGGTAAAGCAATAAATATTTTTAATAGGTTGGTCAAGTTAGGTGAAAAAGATGAAGCTGTTTTTAAATTATTGCAAGAGACGCTGGACACGTTAAATAATAGGCAAAAAATAAATATTGGCTATGAGTTATTATTTAATTTTTTTGTTTTGCGGCTGATGGCTCAATTGGGCCATAAGCCGGAATTGTATAATTGCGTGGTTTGCAGAAAGAAAATTGCGCCTAATGAAAATAGATTTGATTTATCTAAAGGCGGGTTAGTTTGCTTGGAATGCCAAAAAAATAATAAAAATAAGCAAGTTTTATTAATTTCAACAGATTGCATCAAAGTATTAAGATTAGCAATTGAAAATGATTTTAGCAGGTTGACAAAATTAAAAATTAGTGATATATTAGCTAAAGCAATAAATAACATTATTTGTTCATTTCAAAAATTTTATAGTTTGTAGATAAGTAACGAAAGACTGTTAAGGAGATTATTATGAAAAAGTGTGTAAGAGGAAAATATAAAGAAGGCGAGAAATTAGAATTGCCAAACGGAGCAAATCCAATAAATTTTAACGGACCAAGAGATGTTTTTTGTCGGTATCATGACGTTTGCCTGGAATATATTTTGCAGAAAAATCAATACAGCCGTTATTTTTCTTGCATTCATTGCCCTAAGGCCAATGAGGAAATAAGGGCCCATAAGCCAGCAAAGGCGGAAAATATGGATTCTGTTCAGTTAAACATTCAAGAGAAGAAGCCCGCGGTAAAAAAATTTAGTTTGCCTGATGGGGCAAATCCAGTTTATGTTGATGGTTTAGTAGATATTTCTTGTAAATTTTATAAGAATTGTAGGAAATATGTACGGCAAGAGCATAAAAATTGGCGGTATTTTTCTTGCACTAAATGCCCTAAAGCCAGCAAGTTCATAAGGGCGCAAGGGCTAAAATCTAACATTTACCGTGTTACGCCAAAAAAAGGTAAGCGTCAATTTCTCAGGATGAGGTAATGCAACGAAAAAATCAAAGGAGGAAATTATGAGTAATCGAAATTTTAGCAATAATTAAGAAGAGAAAAAATTTATGTTGGATTTTCCAGACGGATCTAACAAAATAGATGAATTAAGCGAGAAAGAAGCTAGGGATTGGGCATTGGAAAATCCAGGAACGAAATTATTTGAGATTACAAAGAGCCAGGGCGGAGTTTATGTGGATTTGAATTAATTAAGGAGGTGATAAGGTGTGGCAAGAAACTTTAGAAAAAAAAGAGCCGCGGCACGGAAGAAAGAGGCAAGGAAAAATAATGCAAGTTTGATAAGTTCAAGCGATTGCGAAAGCCCGCATTACATTTTACAATCTATCCGTAGGTCTGGATTTTTTAAGCCAATAAGAAAAAAAGCCACAAAAAGAGAAATTAAGAGAGGACATTTTGGGTTGAAAAAATTAACAAGAGGAAGATTTTTAGTCACCAATTATAGAACAGGGGAGACGCAGGTGGTTTCCAAAAATCTAAAAGCAGGGATAACTTTTATAAACACATCATAACAGTCGGTTTTAAGATAAATTTGAAGCCGACTTTTTTCTTGCTTAAATTAGAAAAATGTATTAAAATAATAAAGTAATAAAATAATAAAATAAATTTGATTCCAGAATGGTAATATTTTTTTACTTTATTATTTTTTTACTTTATTATTTTTTTATGATAAGGACACATACTTGCGGACAATTAACTAAAAAGGAGATAAACAAAACCGTTGAATTGGCCGGCTGGGTGCATCGCCGGCGGGATCATGGCGGGATTATTTTTATTGATTTGCGGGATCGTTATGGCTTAACCCAGCTTACATTTGACCCTGATGTTGATAAAAAAGCATGGCAGGAAGCTGACAAGCTGCGCAGTGAATGGGTTATTAAAATTAAGGGAAAAGCTGTGGCGCGTCCTGATAATATGGTTAATAAAAAATTAAAAACAGGCGAGATTGAGGTTGATTGTTTTGAACTGGAAATTTTATCTGAATCCAAAACTCCGCCATTTGAGATTGATGAAGAAAAGGCCAAGCAAGCCAATGAGCACATTAGATTAAAATTCCGCTTTTTAGATTTGCGGCGAAAAAAGCTGCAAGATATTTTAATGAAGCGGGATAAATTAATTCAATATGTACGCGATTATTTTAAAAAGTTGGATTTTATTGAAATTCAAACTCCGATATTAGCTAATTCATCTCCTGAAGGAGCGCGCGATTATTTAGTGCCTTCCAGAGTTTATCCCTGTAAATTTTACGCTTTACCCCAAGCGCCGCAGCAGTTTAAGCAGTTATTAATGGTAGCCGGTTTTGATAAATATTTTCAGATTGCTCCCTGCTTTCGCGATGAGGATCCAAGAGCTGACCGGCATCCCGGAGACTTTTATCAAGTTGATATGGAAATGAGTTTTGTTGAGCAGGAAGATATTTGGCAAGCGGTTGAGCCGTTGATGATTGAATTAACCGAAAAGTTTTCCAATAAAAAAGTACTAAAAAAGCCATTTCCACGCTTAACTTATAAAGAAGCAATGAATAAATACGGTTCTGACAAGCCGGATTTGCGGTTCGGTTTGGAAATTATGCCTATTACGGATTTAGTGAAAGGTTGCGGCTTTGGAGTGTTCGCCAATGTGATTAAAGATGGAGGAGTTGTGCATGCTTTAAAAGTTGACGGCGGAGCCAAATTTACGCGCAAAGAGATTGACGAATTAACAGAAATAGCTAAAAGCAAAGGAGCGAAAGGGTTGGCTTACATTATTTTAAGAGAGGGGGCGGTTCCATCCCTTGGTCCAGATGATTTTGTAAATCCCAACGATAATATTGAATTAAAATCTCCGATTGTTAAATTTTTGGGCGATGAGTTGGCTGGTAAAATTGTGAAACAGGTTAAAGCCAAGCCGGGTGATATTATATTTTTCGGAGCTGACAAATGGCGCGTAGTTTGCGAAGCGCTTGGCGCGGTAAGAAATGAATGCGGTTCTAAATTAGGGCTTAAGAATGAAAAAATCGCGGCCTGGTGCTGGGTTTATGATTTTCCAATGTATGATTATTCAGAATTAGAAGATGGAAAAATTGATTTTTCCCATAATCCGTTTTCCATGCCTCAAGGCGGACTTAAAGCTTTAGGCAAAAAAAATTCTTTAGAGATCTTGGCCTACCAATATGATTTGGCTTGTAATGGTTATGAAATTTCGTCTGGGGCAATTCGCAATCATGATCCGAAAATTATGTATAAAGCATTTGAAATTGCCGGATATTCCAAGAAACAAGTTGATGAAAAATTCGGGCATATGATCCGCGCCTTTGAATACGGCGCGCCTCCTCACGGCGGTTTTGCCCCGGGTATTGACCGCATTATGATGATTCTTTGGGATTGCGAATCTATCCGCGATATTTACGCTTTTCCAAAGGACGGGCAGGCCCGTGATGTGATGATGGACGCGCCGAGTGAAGTTGATGAAAAGCAGTTGAAGGAGTTGGGGATTCGGGTTGCTTCGCATAACTCATAACTCATAACTCATAACACAACACTGTGTATCAGGTTCCGTGAAAAGAGATTTAATAAATAATTTTCTAATATTTAATTAAGCCATTTTGAAATTTTTCAAAGTAAAAAGACCATTATATTAAATGGCCTTTAAGTGTCAACGGAAAACGACCTGCATATCCTCCAGGTACGGAATGAACCTATAGAAGAAACAGCGTTAGCATTTTTTAAATCTCCGTAAATTTTGGAAGTTCGAAATTTTTGATAACAATCCCATATAAGTCACCAGGCAAAGGGAGCCTATAGTGCTATGCCACGTCCAGAAGTTAAATGTCTTCTTACGTGACCACATATTCTAAAAGAATTGTGGGGCAATACCCTTTTTGTTAGGCAATAGTTATTAAAATTTCCTCAAAATGTACTTTGTTTTAAAATAGCGTCCCGCCAACCCCATTTCCGCGTTGGGAAACGAGCGACAGCATTCCTTAATACAGCTCAATATCCGTTGACATTCCTATATTACTACGTCATTTATAAAATGTCAAGGGCTGTTAATCAAATTTCAAAAGGACTTTAATATAGAGTAAATTATTTGATATATTTCTTTTCACTCCGTCCAAATTTTTATTTATTTTTTTATAATTAATAATAAGAAAAAAAATAAAAACTTCGCATATAAAGTTGTTAGGCGAAATAAAAATTTCCTTTATTCAATTATGAGCATAGAAAATCGTGAAAATATAAATGAAAAAGTCAGAGAAATATATCTTAAACGAGATTTTTTTGAATTTGTTAAATCAGGATTAAAGACTTTAGAAATTAGAGTGGCATTTCAATCATTTTTAAACATTTCAGAAGGTGATTATGTTCTATTTAAGTCAGGGCGAGGAGAGCCAGTGAAAGTTAAGATAACTGGAGTTAGGCAATATAATGATCTAAACGAAGTGCTACAAACAGAGGATATTTCAAAACTTGCGCCAAATATGGCGGATGAGCAAATTCAAAAAATTGGACAAGCACTTTTCAGTGAATCAGATATTAAAAAGTATGGTTTATTAATGTTTGAGTTTCAAAAAATTGAATAAAGAAATTAATATATTAAACAAAAAATATGGGAATGAAAAAAATATTTATAATCATGGTGTTATTATTTTTTTCTTTAGCATTAACTGGCTGTGACATAATATGGGGATTTCTCGCGTCAGACGAAGAAATACAGCGAGCGGTTGATTTAGGAAAACCAGGGGAATGCAACAAGATCAAAGATGACGATCATAATAAAGAGCTAAGGCGCAAAAATAGATGCTTTCAGAAGGTAGCGGAAAAAATTAATGACTCCAGCGCATGCAAAATGATAATCGGTGATGAAAGCAGGATGAATAATTGTTTTAAAAAAGTGGCTGCCGGCTCAAAAAAAGAAGAGGTGTGCGAAGAAATTAATAATAATGATAAATTAAAAGCGTCTTGTTTCGCGGCAGTCGGTATCGCGTCTGGGAACGAAAGTTTATGCGCCAAAGACGGAGTAAGCGCGTATGATAAAAAGAAGTGTTATATAGAGATTGCAAAAAATAAAAAAGATGAAACAATTTGTGATAATTTAGAGAACGATATAGAAAAGGCAACATGTTATCAAGGCGTTGGTATTGCAGCGGAAAGCATTAAGATATGCAATAAGATATCTGATGAATACGCCATACAAAGAACCCGTTGTATTAATAATATCGCCATAAGCCAAAAAAGCATTGACGTTTGCTATGAGCATGGAGAGGAAGAAGAGCAGGAGACTTGTATCAGTATAATCGCTGAAGCAACCGGTAACGCGGGCTTGTGTGAAGAAATTAGTGGCAATAAGGACGATATTGATTTATGTATTACATTGGTGGCAGAAAAGAGACGTGATAAAGGGGTTTGCTCTGATATAAATGATAATGGTTATAAAAATATGTGTTATCGGGATGTCGCTATTGCCAAAGGAGAAATATCAATATGCGACGAGATTAAAGACAGCCAGGCTTATATGGATGGTTGCTATACGGAAATTGCAAAAAAAACCGGGCAAATGGATTTATGCCAAAGCATAAATTTAAGTGATCATAAAAGAGCGGCATGTTATCTGTCTGCCTCAAAAAAAGCAGATGATGGTTTTTTGTGTAAAAATATATTAGATGATGGAGTGCGGTTTAAGTGTATTTTGAATGTGGCGCAGTATCAGCGCGATGCCTCGCATTGCGGGAAGAATATTACTAGCCAAGGAACCAGGGAAAAATGCATTCATGAAGTAGTAAAAAAATATAAAACTGACAAAGTGTGCGAACCGATTACTGACCATGGTGATAAAGAAAAATGCCTTGAATCGTACAGAATATTGAGCCAATAAATTAGGTCCCTGCGGGGGCTCCATAGTCCCGAAGGGCTATGGAGCCAAACCGCAAACCGTTGTTATTAATTTTTTGTTATTGATGGCTTGCATTGTGGCTCCACAGTCCCGCTATGGCGGGAACTATGGAGCCGTCGCGGTAATGTAGCCAAAATTAACCCTTACCTAAAGTGTAATATATTTATGACAATAGCCATTGATATTGATGAAGTATTGGCTGATACTTTAAATTCATATATAAAATATTATAATAATACTTATAATACCTCGCTTAAACGAGAGCAGTTTTTTACTTACAGCTGTTGGTGGAAAGTTTTGCAAGTGGAATTTGATGAGGGCGTTGTTAGGTTTAATGATTTTGTTAATAAGGGTTACTTGGGAAATTTACCGGCAGTAAAAGGGGCTCAAGAAGCTGTGGCTAAGTTGCAAAAGAATCACGATTTAGTTATAGTTACCAGTAGAATGGGTGAGCTTAAAAAGATAACCAGAAAATGGTTAGATGAAAATTTTTCCGGCTGTTTCTTAAAAGTTTATCATACTGAATCAATTTATGATAAAGATGCTATAACCAAGAGTGAAGCCTGTTTACAAAGTAAAGCAGATATTTTGATTGAAGATGATTTTAATTTTACGGTTGGATGTGCGAATAATGATATTAAGGTTTTACTTTTTGACAATCCATGGAATCATGATGTTAAGTTGTTGCCGAAGATGGTTCGGGTTTACGGCTGGGATGATATTTTACAAGAGGTGCGTAATAAAGGATTGTAAAAATTTTATAAATTAAAATAAACAATATGCGGCTTTCTAAGTTGCAAAAATATATTTTAACAAGGTGCTATGAAAATAAAAATGTTAAAGTGCCTAAGTTTGCTTTTTATAAATATTATCCAGACAAAGAAGTAAAAGAAAATAGATTAGGAGTGCAGGTTGGTGTTCAGAGTAGTATTGAAAATTTGGTGGCTAAAAATTTGGTGGTGGCGATTGGCTATAAAACAGCTAAGAAATTATATATTGATAAAGTTAGATTAACAGCTAAAGGCAGGCGCGTGGCAAAAGAATTAATTAAGAAAAGGCAGCGCAAGTTGCCTATTAAATAATTAATTTCCCACAAATCAACAAATCAACTACAAATTTACAAATATTAATATTTGTCATTTCGAACGGAGCCCCCGCATCATTGTGCGGGATAAACTCCGCGGAGAGAGAAATCCCTTATCCGTAAATTTTGCAAAGTTTAAGGGATTCCTGCGCCACCGCTAAAGCTATGGCGACACGCGGTCGCCTGCGGGCTCGGAATGACAAAAAAGTTATTTGTAAATTTGTAGTTGATTTGTAGATTTGTGGGAAAGGGTATTAAATATATGGAAACTACAAATAATAATTCCGCCAAATTCGCTTTTTTCTACATGCTGTCTTTAGTGGCGCTTATTTTTATGGCGCTGTCAGCCGGCATGATTGTTTTTCAGATTATTAACAAAAATATTATTGATGTGCTTGAACAATTTCGCGGCCATTATTCTCCTGATCAGTTAAAGTTCGCGATTTCAGCCCTAATAATTTCCGCGCCGATTTTTTATTTTACCAGCAGGCAGATTTATAAAAATTTGTTCTCCGGCGCTTTAGGCAAGGATTCAGGCGTGCGCAAGTGGCTGACTTATTTTGTGCTGTTTGTTTCGTCTGTAGTAATGATTGGCTGGCTGATTGCTACGGTGAACAGTTTTCTTGATGGCGAATTGACCACAAAGTTTATTCTAAAAGCCATTACCGCTATTAGCATTGCTGCCAGTATTTTTACTTTTTATTTATACGACATTAAGCGGGAAGAAGTAGTTGAAAAAAAGGACAAGGTTATTCAGATGTATTTTTATGGTTCTTTGGCCGTGGTAATAGCTGTTTTTGTTGCCAGCTTATTTTTTGTTGAATCCCCGGCAGAAACCAGAAACAGAAAGCTGGATCAGCGGATTTTAGAAAATTTTAATGACATTGACAGAGCTGTTAATGACTATTATTATGATGAGAAAAAATTGCCGGAAAATTTGGATGAACTGGTGTCTGAATTTAATTATTTAACCAATAAAGATATAGAAGATCCGCTAAGCAAGAAAAAATATGAATATAAGATAACCAGTGATAAAAAATATGAGCTTTGCGCTGTTTTTAGGGTATCTAATAAAGGTGAGGATGAAATCAGATATAATTTTTATAAGGATCGCTGGCCGCATGATGCCGGGTATCAGTGCATAATTCAGAAAGTCAGGGAAAAGAATAAGGTAATAGAGCCGTTATATATAGATTGACTTAATTAAAAATTTAGTTTAATATAAATAAAAGTTCAAAGGAGGATTCTTTGGATTTTTTTTGCGCAAATCCTGTTATATTTAACAGGGCAAATGGTTCTTTGACAATATGTACAGAAAACAGAAAGCACCAGTCAGAGGCTGGTCCGCTTCAGGCGGAGAAAGCAGAAAACAGGACAGGAGAGGTGAGGTTATGGAAATTAAAAAAAAGTTGTATGTTATGATGTGGAAAATTGTAGCAAAAATTGTTGGGATTATCGTTGACGCTATTTTTAAATTAGCTATACGATATCCTAATTCGGTTTTCGGGAAGCTTGTTTATTTTAAAAAAAAGTAAATAAAAAAAAGAAGAAGAGTTGGAGAATTTTAGAGATTGGAAGTTAAACTTAAAATATGAAAGGAGAAGAGAAAATGAAAAAAGCAGATAAAGTAGATAAAAATGTATGTTTTGAGATTTTAAAAAGAAGTTTAAGGACGGTAGAATATTATAAAGACATTAAGGGTAAAATTGTGTTTATTGGTCAAGCCAAAGACTGGCAGGCATATAACAAGGACCCTAATTATCAAGAGGAGTTAAGAAGAAATAAAATTTTTCCAGATACCGAGATAGCTATTTTTGATCAAGGCAATGACATTTTTTGTATTGTGAAAAAAAGGGAATTAAGTCCGAAATATATTAAAGAGTATGAAATATCATCATTTGTGGAGAAAGCGAGGTTGATAGAGGAGATTCTTAATAGCATTAAACCAATTCCTAAAAATGCGCCTAAAGATGTACAAGATGCAACTGACGTGGAACGACAGGCTCTTGTATTGCGAGCGGGTTGGAACAATATGTCTATTGAAGAACTTAAAACAATGGTGGAAGGATAAATCAAAAAAAGAAAGGAGAAAAAAATGAGAAAGAATCCAATTATTATACCGTATGATGGATTTCAAGACGCGGGCGTTTTATTGCGGGAAGTAGAGAGTGATTTGCGAAACCTTGGCATTGTTGAACTTTTATCTTTTGTGAAAATTGATGATGCTGTATTTTTGTCGCCAGTCATCGGACCAGAATGGGTTTGGAAACTCTGGGGAATTATGAAAAAACATAATCAACATCAAGACATCGGAATATTCCTTGATTTAAAGCTGGCTGATACAAGCGGTACATTGAAAAACATTGCAATTCATTTTGCTTCTTTTCAACAAAAGATACTTACAGTACGATCCAATCTGTCAGGCAAGGGCTATCTGGAGATTCGCCGGGTTTTACCAGATGTAAAAATCGCTTTGGTCAGTTTTTTAACGGACAATTCAGAACAAGACTGCCTTGAGCAATATGGTCTTTTCCCTGAGGAAAAGATTCTGCACGACATGAGAATTGCCCAAAGGAAATACGAAAGAGTCCGCAATGATGGCGATCCTAAATTTGCTTTTGATATGGTGGTCTGTTCTCCAAAAGAACTGTCCTATTTAATGCGGAACGAATTGCCGATATTCGGGAAAAGATTTGAAAAAATTTCACCTGGTATCCGTGATGAATGGATGGAAA
>DAOWHZ010000089.1 GCA_030641105.1 bacterium
CGTAAACAAAACAATTTTTACTTTTGTATCTTCCAATAATTTGCATACCACCACATAATGCTGCATAGCCAAAATTTCCGTTGGCACCATTAAAACCGCCTGCTTTTTATTCAAAGCCGCATTAAGCATAGCCATAACCGCCACCACGGTCTTGCCACTGCCAACATCGCCTTCTAACAACCGCGCCATGGGTTTGTCCTTGCTAATATCCTGCAAAATTTCCCAAGCCGCTTTTCTTTGCGCATCAGTTAATTTAAACAACAAACTGTCAACAAATCTTTTAGTTTCTTTTTCTAAGAATGGCACGGCTTGGGCTTTGCTGGATTTTAATTCTTGCTTAATTAACTGTGACTGCAGTTGAATTAAAAAAAGCTCATTAAAAGCCAATCGCCTGTGAGCTTGTTCAATATCATTTTGAGTTTTAGGAAAATGAATTTTGGTTATGGCCTTGCCTAAATCCAGTATTTTTAAATTGCTTTTTACTGCCACTGGCAGCCAGTCCACGACTTTGTTTGCCATTCCAATAATTTGTTTAATTAAAAACCTAATTTGTTTTTGTGTAATGTTAGCGGTTAAATGATAATTTGGCACCAGTCCTTGAGTATGAATATTTATGTTGCTAAACACTTTTTCATAAATCGGCGATTTCATCACATATTCGCCATATCCTCCATCAACTTTACCAGCTAAAGAAACTTTATCTCCAACTCGCAAATTACGAGCAATAAACGGCTGGTTAAACCAGATAACTTTAATGGTTTCAGTTTCATCACTAACAAGCGCTTCAGTAATATACATTCTTTTGCGCGGGCTGCGCTTATTTTGGATCAGCTCAATCTGCCCTACAATATTAGCGCTCATGCCCGCTTGCAATTTATCAATTGGTGTTAATTTACTAAAATCATCATAGCGAAAAGGAAAATAAAAAAGCAGATCCTGAACAGTTTCAACGCCAAGCCGTTTTAATTGTTTTGCCGTGGTTTTGCCTACGCGAGTGATAGTTGTAATGTCAGTATTCAGAGTTAGCATAATTATATTTTAGCATATTTTAATAAAAAGGCCCTAATGTATAAACATAGGGCCGCAAATCATTAAATACAAAAGAGCAATTAGTATTCTATAATTTGATATTCTCCTCTTTTTAATGTTGGAGGATTCCCAAGTTCGGCAAGAAGTGTAGACAATCCGCGACCATGCCCTACAAGAAGTATAGCTTTATCTTCAGGATTAAATATAGAATATCGTTGAAGTACTTTGATATGCCGAGCAAGTACATCATCACGAAATTCACCTCCAAAAGAACGAAAGTCATACGCCTTATACTGATCTTCCCAATCTTTAATAATACTCTTTCCATATTTTACTATTACTTCTTTTCTTGTCATTCCTTCAAGTTTGCCAAATGAACATTCCCGTAAATTTTTCTCGGGATGCAATGGGACATTCAATTTACTATTTATAATTTCTGCTGTTTGTTTGGACCGTTGAAGATCAGAACAAATAATACGTGAAATATTAAATTTTCTTAATTTCCTCGCCAATTCTTTAGCTTCTTGTCTGCCTTTTTTATTTAATTGAATATTAGAATGTCCTTTAATTCGATGAGTTAAATGCCAGTCTGTAGTTGTGTGGATTGTAATAATAAATTTCATGTGCTCTCGGCAGGAATTGAACCTGCATTACCCCGCAGTATTGCGGGGCGTCCTATCTTCACCCCGCCCCTTTTTAATTTTTACAACTTCAATGGCTTTAAATGTGTTCCCACCAGGAATTGAACCTGGATTACAAGATCCGCAATCTTGCGTTCTATCCATTAAACTATGGGAACAATTTTGTGTTAAATTGATAATAAAGGGGCGGGGCAAGTTGAACGACGAGAGCATAATCTAAAAATCCCGAATTATCGGGATAACAAATTACATGCGGAAGGGCAGGGATTCGAACCCTGGGAACCCGCAAAGGCTCAACAGTTTTCAAGACTGTCCCATTCGACCGCTCTGGCACCCTTCCGTATCGGATTTCAGATATCAGAAATCCTTTTTAATAGTTAAACCATAGCAAAAAATGTGATAAAATACAAGGGTTTGCAGATCTGATAAATATAAGCGAAGATTTTAAAACTAACTGGGAAGCGCAGGAAGTGTATGAATGCTGTATGCAAAAGGCCGGATATGATGTTCATCAATTGGATGGGGATTTGGATAGGGTGGCGTGTGAGTGGTAGTATTTGGTTATTGAATTTTTTGCTGTTGACTATTTTTAAATTATCTTTTATTATTAAAATAGCCATATAATAATGTGTATAACCCAATTATCAAAATTATGAATAAACGCAATTCAAATTCTAAAATTGCCAATAACCTGAAAAGGATAAGACAAAAAAGAGGCATTTCCCAAGACCGCCTTTCAAAGTTAGCGGATTTATCTCTTAATACTGTGGCAAATGTTGAATCGGGATTAAATCCAAACCCAACAATTGAGACTTTATTAAAAATCGCCAAAGCTTTAGATGTAGGCGTTGATGATTTAATAGAATAAAAATATGCCAAAAATAGATATAAGCGTAGATGAATTAATAAATAAAGTTAAGCGTGGTGAACTTGTTTTACCCGAAATGCAGCGACGTTATGTGTGGCCGGCCACACGCGTAAGAGACCTCATGGATTCCATTTATAGAGGTTATCCTTCTGGCTCAATTTTAGTATGGGAAACTAATGAAGATGTAGAAACAAGAGAAATGGCTATTGTCCCTACGCAAGATCCAGCCGTTCTGACACGACAATTGCTTTTAGACGGACAGCAACGGATAACTTCCTTGACTGCTGTGCTTTCGGGCCAACCCGTAAAGGTAAGAAACAAACAAAAACCCGTTGATATAATGTTTAATCTTGAGCACCCAGAAGGTCCACCTGTTGAGGTTATGGAATTTGATTCTGATGAATTGACAACAACATTAGAAGATATAGAGGGAGAATTGGCGGAGAAAGATATTCAAACTGAACTTAAAAAGCGAACATTCGTTGTTGCAAGCCGTAGCTTACAAAGTAATCCATTATGGGTTCCTGTTTCAGATATATTTGTTAAAACGGAGAGTGAAATATTAAGAAAAATTGGCATTAATTCCGATGACGAAAAATGGGATTTTTATTTAAAACGCCTTCAAAAAATTAAAAAAATTGCTGACTATCAATATGTTATGCAGGTATTAGAGCGTGATAAATCATATGAAGAAGTAACTGAAATATTTGTACGAGTAAATTCGCTTGGGGTAAAACTGCGCGGTTCTGATCTTGCACTCGCTCAAATAACATCAAAATGGAAAGGGTTTATGAACCTTATGGAGGACTTTGCAGGAGAATTTAATGATAATGCTGATTATTTGATAGAGTCAGGACTTTTTGTTCGCACTTTAGTATCGTTTGCAACACATCAAAGCAGGTTTAAAACTGTTGGGCGGATTAAAAAAGCTGATCTTGAAAAGGCATGGGAAAAGACTAAGCATGGCTTAAGATTCACCGTTAATTTTTTAAGAAGTAATGCCTATATAGAGAAACTTGGATTAATTTCGTCTCCATTTCTTCTTATTCCTATAACGGTGTATGTGGTAAATAAAAATGAACAGATATCTCCAGAGGAAGAAAATAAATTATTGCGTTGGTTTTATTATGCTCACATGAGGGGACATTATGGACTTGGCTCCAGCGAATCTATACTTGATGCTGACTTAACTATACTTTTTAAAAAAGGCAACCTAGATAATTTAATAGATAAATTATATCAACATGTAAAGAAATTTGATGTTGATGCAGGTGATATCGCCGGCAGAAGTCCGCGAAGTCCTATATTTTCAATATTGTATATTGTACTTAAGGCCAATGGCGCAAAAGACTGGAAAACAGGATTAGCATTATCAGATCAACATCTTGGTGCTTCTCATAAAATTCAATATCATCATATTTTCCCGAAATCTTTATTACCTGATGTTGGATATGAAAAAAGAGAAATAAACGAGATTGCAAATATGGCATTTATAGGTGGAAAGACAAACAGGGAAATTAGGAACAAAAAACCAATTGAATATCTTGAAAAAGAGATAATCACAAAGAGAGGTGAAGACGCTCTTGCATCTCAACTTGTTACAATAGATCGCAATTTGTGGCATATAGAAAATTACAGGAATTTTCTTGTTGATAGAAGAAAAAAAATTGCAGATGCAATTAATAAATTTATGGAAAATTTTAAATAGTTAATAAATAATGAATTTTATAATTCCTATGAACTACTGGACAAAATTAAGCATTGAATATGCTAATCAAAAAAGTTATTTAGATGATTTATTTCAAGTATACCCCACTATCCCTGAAGGAATAAGGGATATTGATGGCGATTTATGGAAGGAAGTTGAAAAAGCTTTTAAAAAGCGAAGTAATATTAATTTGATAAAAAATTTATTAAGGTTTGACCTTTTTCCAATCAAAGATTCTTATGTTGCATATTTAAAAAGAGATAGCTCTGCCGTTGAGAGAAATCCTGAAACCATAAATCGTTTATGTGGCCGTCTTTATGAAATGGGGCTTAATAATATTTTCTCAAGATGTTCCGAACCAAAAGAAACCAACAGGCAAATTGGACCATTATTTCGTAGATGGATAAATAAAAAATCTTTAGGAATACAGCCATTAAAGATTGATGAGTTTATAAAAACTAAAGATAACGCAATTTTAGACGGTGGCGACGCCGAGATGATGTCTTTCGCCAAGGAACATCTAAATTATAAACGAAATAAAGGACTGGATTTCATTGGACGATTTAATGGTAAATATGTTATTGGCGAGGCAAAATTTTTAACAGATTTTGGCGGGCACCAAAACGCTCAATTTAATGACGCTATTGCAACAATTAAAACAAGGAATCTAAAAGCGGAAACCGTTGCAATCCTTGATGGTGTTTTGTATATCAAAAGCAAAAACAAGATGTATAAAGAGGTTATTACAAAACTAAAGAAATATAATATCATGAGCGCTTTGGTGTTGCGAGACTTCTTATATCAAATCTAAATTATGATAATTTCTTACGATAATAAAAAAAACGAGCAAGAGATTTTTCAAAATACGCTAAAAGCGTCATTAAAAAATGTTGCCGGTAAAAATGCTTCTAAAAATAAACTCATCCAGGGAAATAATTTAGATGTGCTAAAAACCTTGCTTGATGATTATAAATTAAAAGGAAAGATTGATTTAATTTATATTGACCCCCCCTTTGCTACTAATGGCCACTTTAAAATAAGCGAGGATAGAGCAAGCACAATAAGCCGAAGTAACGGCGATGACATTGCTTATAGCGATACTTTAGTTGGCGCTAATTTTTTGGAGTTTTTAAGAGAGCGCCTTATTTTTTTACAAGAATTGATGTCGGAAAAAGCGTCTATTTATTTGCATATTGATTATAAAATCGGACATTATGTTAAAATTATAATGGACGAAATTTTTGGAAAGAAAAATTTTAGAAATGATATTACTCGCATTAAATGCAATCCAAAAAATTTTAACAGAAAAGCTTACGGCAACATAAAAGATTTGATTCTTTTTTACTCAAAGTCTAAAAATTTAGTTTGGAATGATCCTAAAATTATTTTTACAGAAGAAGATATAGAAAAACTTTTTAAAAAAATTGATAAAGAGGGTAGAAAATATACAACAATTCCCTTACATGCTCCCGGTGAAACAGAAAATGGAAAAACAGGGCAAGAATGGAGAGGAATAAAGCCGCCCAAGGGGAGGCATTGGCGGAGTAAGCCAGAGATGTTAGAAGAGTTGGATAAGAAAGGATTGATTGAGTGGTCAACCTCCGGAGTGCCAAGAAAAAAAATTTATGCTGATGAAAAAGACGGTAAAAAAATGCAAGATATTTGGGAATTTAAAGACCCTCAATACCCCTCATATCCAACAGAAAAAAATTTGGATTTGCTTAAATTTATTGTTGAAGCGTCATCAAATAAAGGCGGTTTAATTTTAGATTGTTTTTGCGGTTCAGGCACAACCCTAGTAGCGGCACAGGAATTAGGTCGTAATTGGATTGGCATTGATAATTCGGAACATGCAATAAAAGTCGCAAAAAAGAGACTATCTAAAATCCCGAGAGATTTGTTTTCCAATGAAGTTGATTATGAATTTTTAGTAGAAAATAAAAGCTAAGTTGCTATAATTATAAATATAATTAATAAGTTTAGATTTCGTTAATTTTATATGACTCAAACATACATTCAACATCAAGACATAAAAAATTTTGCTGAAAAAAAGGTTAATCTACCCAGCGAACATGTTAAGAAATACCGCGATCGTATTAAAAAATTATGCGATGATCTTGCGCAATATATTAATGATAACCCGGATTATGATTTGATAAAAATGCTTCATTCGGGTAGTTTGGCAAAAGGAACCGCCCTAAGAACTATAAATGATTTAGATGTTGCGGTATACATAAAGAAGTCTGACTCTTTAGCAGAAGGAACAGAATTACTTGAATGGCTTAAGGAGAGATTGCACGAGGTTTATCCTACATTAAAAGACGACCAAATAAAAATACCCACCGGAGCGCATTGTGTTGCTATTGAATTTAAAAGTGAAGGTATTCCTGATGTAGATGTTGTACCTGTTATATATGAGGGTGATAAAAACGACATGGGTTATTTGACGACTAAATCGACTGGGGAAAGAGTTTTAACAAGCATACCGATGCACCTTGAATTTATAAATAAAAGAAAATTAACACAGCCGACCGACTATGCTCAAGTTGTGCGCTTGCTTAAATGGTGGATAAAAACAAAAGAAGAGGAAGATTCTTCTTTTAAATTTAAGTCATTTATGGCGGAATTAATCTGTGCTCACTTAACAGATAAAGGCCTTAACATGTCAAATTATATCCATGCGTTGGAGCAAATATTCAAATACATTATTGAGAGCAATCTAGGTAAAAGAATACATTTTACAGATTTTTATGCAGTTGATAAATTACCAGAACAAACCGATGCAGTAATTGAGATATTTGATCCTGTTAATCCTGATAATATTATTACGGACAAATATAACAACGCGCATAGAGATAGAATTGTTAATGCCGCTATTGATGCGTTTGATGCAATTACTGGGGCACATTATGCCGAGCAAGAGAGAGCTATCGATTTGTGGAAATCTATATTTGGACCAACCTTTAATATTAATTTATGACATATTCTTATACAACTTCATACACTTTTACAATTACAAGCGCAAGATACCTTGCGTCAAAAGTTGCTACGGATTTAAGACAAATGCAATTATTTTATGGGCGACCAAGCGATTATGAAATAACAAATTTTATTGAAGAGTTAGTAATTCTGATGCTGGGCGGCTGGCTTAAATCAATTACATACGGTTTTAAGCGTAGTGATTATTGGGTTGTAGCATTAGAGTATAAAATGTTTTTAGGGTCTATCCGGGCATCCGACGATAATGCAGGTAGGGTCAAATATGGTATCAACATAAGTGGAGCAAGTTGGTATTCTATATTAACCAACAGTGCTTCATTTTATAGTTTATCACCAACTCAGAGGGCACAGATAGATCAATCACTACCTATTAGGCGAACTATTGGCGGTGCCCCACAAATTAGAACAAGCAATTTGATTGGCGATAAATATTATTCAAGAGATGGTGGAGCACTTCAAAGGCGAATTATTTACTAAATAATAAAAATATGACATCAAATGAATTATTCGAAGAAATAATTGAATTACCTAGCCCTGAAGAAGAAAAAAGATATTCTGAACTCGTCGGGCTGGATGATATAAAAACAACACTTAACAAAGAGGCAAGCATATTACTTAATCCCGAATTACTGTCTAAGTGGAGCAAAAAAAATTACAAAAAAGAGATTAAATTATTGGATTTTTTTAGAAATCGTTTTCATTTTTTTATTTTTGCGGGAGATATTGGAACAGGTAAGACTACATTAGCAGAGAGTTTTGGCGATCGCATTTCCAGAGAAGAAAAAATGCCTTTATATTTATATAGACTAAGTTTAAAAACGAGAGGAACGGGAGCGGTCGGTGAAATGACAAGATTAATTTCAGGGGCGTTTGAGGAAGTAAAAAAATTGCTCAAAGAGGATATAGAAAAGGCAAAAAACCAAGCTCTGCAGTTATATTATTAATTGATGAAGCGGACGCGCTTGCTCAATCTAGAGAATTAACACAAATGCATCATGAAGACCGTGCAGGAGTGAATGCTTTGATCAGAGGCATAGATGTATTATCTAATTCAGATTTACCAGTTATTGTTTTGATGTGTACAAATAGATATGATTCCATAGATCCGGCCATCAAGCGTCGAGCTGTTGATGTATTTATTTTTAAAAGACCGAACGATGAGCAAAGAAAGTTTATTTTAGAATCAAGTTTATTTGATGCAGACATCACGGAAGAAAAAATTGATAAATTAACTGTCTTAACTGGCCCCAATACTGAATCGGGAAAAGAATATGGCTATACATATTCAGATATAATTCAAAAGTTATTACCAAAAATACTAATCGACGCTTATCCGGATAAAAAAATAAATATAGGAGATATTGAAAAAATTATTAAAGAAAGCCCGCCCACTCCTCCGTTCTCGGAAAACGATAACAATTAATAATGTAATAAATAATAATTAATTAAAAGGAGGGGAAATTATAAACATACTTATTATCTTAACTTTAAACATATGGATAAATTTTTATTATTTATGGATATTCTTGGGTATATAAGCACAATTTTAGTAATATTTATCATTATTGCTGGAATAATCGCATGGCTTAAAGGTATTATTCCAGTTTTATTTAGGTTAGGTCTTGGTTTAGCACGAAGAAAGATTGTAGTCTTTGCAAAAAATGACAACCTGATTAGTTTAAAGAGCATGCTCTCTGATTCAAAATTATTTAACAAAAAAAATATTATTGATATAACAAAAAAAGATGATTTTGGGAAGTCTGAAAATAAAACATTATTTTTAGTGAATTATCACGATTGGGATGAAAATGATATTAAGGCCATATTGGACAAAAAAATTGATGGTGCCTCTTTAATAGTGTATGCCCCACAAAGTCTAGGTTTTATATCTAAAGACATAATGACTATATTGAATGAAGAACGTAATGTTGTTGTAACTAATTTTAGAGGAAGACTTCTCAACGATATTGTTGTTTCATTAATCACAACAAGTTATAGTAGAAATTAGTAAGTTCAGTAATGTTAAATATCATTCATTAAAAAAATAAAATGAGTATAAAAAAATCAATCATCTATGTCCGCGTATCCTCCAAAGAACAAAAACCATCCTGCGCTCTTTAGCTTCGCTAATAAGCTTCGGACGGCAAGCAGGAGGGCTACTCAATCCCAGCGCAAAAAAAATTGCTTCAGGAATATATTGAATCTCATACAAAAAACCCTTCGCTCTGGCACCCTTCCAAAATAATTAAATTAAATGTC
>DAOWHZ010000014.1 GCA_030641105.1 bacterium
TGCTTTGCGGCTGGCGCAATTTTTTAAATTGCACTTTGTGCAGTTCTTTGATAATTTGATAAGGTACCTTTAAAAAATAATACCGCACCTGACCAATTGTATGATAGTCGCTGATAAAATCTATATTGTTTGCCGGCGCGATAATATAAAACCTGCTGTCTATTTTTTTACCTATATTCTTATGCAGTTCTGCAAGATACTTTTCATCAACATTAGCATCTTTTAAATCCCAGAATGGAAAAATTTTTACATAAAATTCTCTTTTCTTGCCGTCTATTTCAACTCCGCTAATTGATTTTGTTTTTACTCCTTCAATTTCAAAAAGTCGTTTTACAAAATTAATATATCCGTCTTTTTTAAGCGCGAAAATTTTTCCCAGATCATAAAGCCCGGAAGCAACCACGGCAAAAGATTTTGCCGGCTTGCTATATTTTTTCTTCGGGTTTTCTAAATTCTTACTCTTATCAATTTCTAAAAGCCGCTTTTGGATTGTGTAAATCGCCAACTTGCCAATATCACAACCAACCCACCGCCTGCCAAGTTTTTCAGCTACTGCAAGCGTTGTTCCGCTACCTGCAAAAACATCTAAAATCAAATCATCTTTTTGCGAACAAGATTCAATAACTCGTTGTAAAAGTTTTTCTGAGTTTTCCGTAGGATAATCATAATATTTAGAATATCCAGAAATATCTGTCCAATTTGAACCTAATGTTTCATATTTTGTTAAAAATTGTGGCAATCCTGTTTTTTTATTCATTCTAACTAAACCTTTGTCTATCGCATTATTAAAAGCATCTTGACTTAAGGCCCACCTTCTTCCTTTTGGTGCTTTGATTTTTTTATTAAAAATATTTCTATATAAAAGAGATTCGTCCTTACGCAAGCCGGGTAGGTGCATTTCTACCCATTTCCATTCACTTTCTAATTTTAACTTACGAAAACCATTAAAGTTCATTAAGTCCTTATTTTTAGCATAAAGAAAAACTGAATCGGTAGCAGTAGCAAATTGCTTATGTTCTCCTTTTAAAGTTCTGGTTCTTTTAACAATAATGTCATTTCTAAAATGATTTTTTCCAAAAATTTCATCCATTAACACTTTTATATAATGCCCGAAGTGATAATCCAATCTTACAAAAATAGATCCGTCATCTGCTAAAATCTCTTTTAACAAAGTTAATCGTCGTCTGAGAAATTCCACAAAATCAGCGCCTTTCCGCCTTGCGCTATAAGCACTTTGTCCCTGATTAGCGTCATATTGATCGCCTGTACCAAACGGCGGATCAATGTAAATTAATTTTACTTTGCCCTTGATGTTACCTTTAATCAGCGGATCCTCGTCTTTATAAAAAGTTTTTAATATCTGCAAGTTATCGCCAAAAACAAGCAAATTATTCCAATCTTTACCTGCTTGTTTCCGCTTGCCATTAAAAATTTTTTCAACCTGCAGAGGAACAGCTTTAGCTTCTTCATTATCCGCCAAAATATCCTCTTTTCTCATCTTGCCGGCATAAACTAATTCATATTCCTTTTGATTGGTTGGAAAAAGCGCGTATTTATACTCAAGCGGAATTTCCTTGCCTTTCTTTAGGCAGTCAATCAAAAATTCTATGTCGTTTTTATTAAAATTTTTCATAAGAGGTTATTATCCTTAAAACTAAAATATGATTTTTGCGTGATAATAATATGATCCAAAACCATAATGCCTAAAATTTTGCCGGCTTCAACCAATCTTCTAGTAATCTCTAAATCATCCTCTGACGGTTCAATATCTCCAGAAGGATGATTATGAACAAAAATGACCCCGGCCGCCCTGTCAGTAATAGCATCAGCAAACACCTCGCGGGGATGAATTAAGCTTTTTGTTAATATGCCTACTGAAATAACCCTGTTTTGCATTACATTATTTGCTCCGTTTAAAGAAAGGCAAATAAAATATTCCTGCTTTTTATTTCTGTATTCCTGCACAAACGGCAACACATCAGCGGATTTTAATATTTTTACATTATCCTTTGTAAGATAGCGCTTGGCAATTTCAACCGCGGCCATAATTTGGCTTGCCTTGGCTAAATTTATTCCTTTGATTAATTCCAAGTCAGATAAAGACAAGCTGTCAAAATTATTTTTAAATTTTTTCAAAATCTCTTTAGCAATACTGCCAACATCAGCGCCAGGCACGCCGCTGCCAATAATAACTTCCAGCAACTCAAAATCAGAAAGAGCTTTAACTCCTTTCTTTTTTAATTTTTCTCTGGGGCGATCATGTATGGATAAATCCTTAATACTTTTCATAACTTAAATGTTTTTTGCATTAATCATTGCCTATCTTTACTTTACTATTTTTTGTCTAAAAAATCAAACATAAAATTAAACAAAAAAACAGGGCTTTACGCCCTGCTTTTGCTAAATGGGGTGGCTAGAGGGAATTGAACCCTCGTATCTTGGACCACAACCAAGTGTTCTGCCATTGAACTATAGCCACCATAATCCGCCTTGAGCGGAAAATCCCAAATCCCAAATTTCAAACAATATAATAATTAAGCAATTGAATAATTAAATTCTATAAAAATAAATTTTATTCCCATTTTCCATCCCAATAATTTTTTTCGGCTCTAAATTCGGCATTGTAAAAGAGTAACTGATAATTATAGCGCCGCTTTTGCATTCTTGTTTAAACTTTTTTTCCAGCTTTTTCATCATCTCAATATTCAAATAACAATAAATCAAATCCGCGTTAGCTAAGTTAACATGAAATAAATTTTTCTTTAATATTTTTATCTTACTGTGATTTAAGCTTGTTTGTATTTTAGCTATAAGCCATGGTAAAAAAGAATTTTCTACTCCGACAAACTTCCAACCAGGTTTTTTTTCTTCTAATGCGCGCAAAAACCCTGCCTTGCCGCATCCTAATTCATAAACGTTAGTATTGCCATTATCATAATTAATCTCATCTAAAATTTTTACTATTACTTTGCCCTTAGTGGAAATAAAAGGCGCAAAACCGCGAAAAATTATATTAAAAAATTGCACTCCTATCATTAATGCTGCTGCTAATAAAATAATTGATAGAATAATTAACAAAAACATATGATTACTGAAATTTGAAATTTGAAATTTCCTCCTAAAGGCGGATCAGCCTCGGGCTGAGGTAATTTGGTAATAAACATTAAAATATATCACCATTCCAAATTGCTAATTTCAAATTTTAAATTACTTTTAATGTACGCCCAGAGGGAATCGAACCCCCATAACCAGCTTAGAAGGCTGGTGTTCTATCCATTGAACTATGGGCGCTCTACTTCGTTAAAACTTCGTAGAACAAGCAGTATAAAATATATTTATTTAGGCTACTTATCCGCGCTCCGTCGCTAAAGCTATGGTCGTACGCCGCCAAAGGCTTTGCCGACGGAGCGCGGCGTGCGACCAAAGTTTTAACAAATATTAAAACCACGGGAACTTAAACCCCTCCCCTAGAAACAGTTTCTTATAAATTAAAATAAAAATTGCCTAAATTTTGGCAACAAATCCACTTTACCAAAATTATCTCCCTATGTCAATTAAATTATATAACATCTTGCATTTTTTTTCAATCTATGCTATGTTTTATAGAGTTAATAAAACAATTAACACCCTTTCTTGGTCAGAGGATTGTCATCTCTGTCTCGGTTTGGGAAAAAAATTATGTTAGACAAAAAAATTAAACAAAGAATTATTAACAGATTTAAAACCCATGACACCGATACAGGATCTACCCCTGTGCAAATTGCTATTTTGACTGAAGAAATTAAACAGCTGACCGATCATTTAAAAAAACACAAGCATGATCATTCTTCTCGCCGAGGACTGCTTAAAAAAGTCGGGGAAAGGCGGCGGCTGCTTAAGTATTTGCAGAAAGAAGATGAAAAAGCTTTTGAAGATGTAGCTAAAAAATTAAAATTAAAAATTGCTAAAAAAATGATTGAAGAAGAGCAGGAAAAACAGCGCCTGGAACAAGAAATATTAGCTAAACAGGAGTTAAAAGTTGAGAAAGAGGAAAATGTTGAGGAAGTTAAAGAATAAAGCTCCCACAAATCTATCCCGCAGAATTGCGGGATTGATTTGTGGAAAAGGCACGAGATAAAATAATTAAATATAATAAAATTCAATGATTAAACACAAGGAACAGCGAGTTGGTGTATTTGTGGATGTTTCTAACATGTACCACTCGGCTAAAAATTTATATAAAAAACGGGTTGATTTTAAAGAAATATTAAAAGAAGCCGTGTCCGGGCGGAAATTAATCCGCGCCACATGCTATGTTATTAAAACAGAAACAGAAGAAGAAACGCCTTTTTTTGAAGCATTAAGCAAGCAGGGATTTGAAGTAAAAATGAAAGACTTGCAAATATTCGCCGGCGGAGCAAAAAAAGCTGACTGGGATGTCGGCATTACAGTTGATGCTATAAAATTAGGCAATAAGCTGGATGTTATTGTTTTGGTTACTGGAGATGGGGATTATCTGCCGCTGGTAAGCTATCTGCAAAATACCATGGGATGTCTTGTAGAAGTAATGGCATTTCATCAAACCGCGTCCAGCCGGCTGATTGAGGAGGCGGATGATTTTGTGGATTTAAGCGAGAGTAGGAGATTTTTGCGGTAGCTCCCACGAATCTACAAATCTCTTACAAATTTACAAATAGAAGTGGAATATTGAAAATATGAAAAAACCAAAAAATCTTTATAAATTTTTTGACTATTTTGGAGTTGTTGTTTTTACATTTCTTATTATAGATTCAATATTTTATCTAAATGCTGGAATAACTGACTGGAGAGTTTATTTACGGCTTTTAATCGGAATTGGCGGTTTATTGGTTGATGGATTTTTGGTTTTCTTTTATAAAGACAAATAATAATTTTATATAACACAAAAATTTATTACAATTAGATTAGCTCATTTATAAAGAATAA
>DAOWHZ010000085.1 GCA_030641105.1 bacterium
CTATTTTTTAGGTCGATATTTTAATTCAGTTGTAGCTCAGGAAGGAAGCCTTAAGCTTAAAGAAATTTCTTATGTGCATGCTGAAAGCTATCCTCTGGGGGAGATGAAACATGGCCCTCTGGCTTTAATTGACCCTTCCTTTTGCAGTGTTGTCGTCATTCCCAATGATTCCGTACATTCAAAAGGAGTGGTTAATGTTAGAGAAATAAAGGGAAGGAACGGTGTTGTGATAGCAATTGTTGAAGAAGGCAATAATTTTGAATTAGCAGATGATGTTATTAAGATTCCAGAGATTAAGCCAAGGTATGAATATTTATATCCAATAATAGCCACAATTCCTTTGCAGCTCTTTTCTTATTACATGGCATTAGAATTAAATTGTAATCCGGATAAGCCAAGAAATTTAGCAAAAACTGTAACAGTTGGATAAATTTTGTACATTTAAGTTTAGTCACGGTTTTTTACTACTAAGGCCGTGACTTTTTATTTAATAGGATTTAAGTATTTGTTTATAAAATATTAAAAAACACCCCTAAACCCAGGGTATTTTTTACCTTTCTTGATTAAAGGTAATATTCGTATCATTTGCACCAAATGATACGATTATTCTTTAACCGGTTTATAGAAAATATTAATAGTTTTGCCAAATCTGACTAATTTACCTTGTTTTTTCAATTTTTTTAAATATCTGGCTGCCTGTATATGCTTTACCCCAGTCAACCTCTCCACATCATCATTAGTCACTTTTTGTTTTTCTCTGGCATATTTCATAATCTTATCCAGATTATCTTGCGCTTTGTCCTGCCGTTTCTGGTTAGCTTTGCCAAGTAGCTGTTTTAATCTATTGCGGAATTGGACTGCAAAATCGGTTTTTGCCGGTTTGTTGGCTGGCTGGGCAGGCGTTGATTTAGGCATTGTTGTTATTACAGGTTCTGGCGCTTTGCTTATATCTGCTTCTTGCTTTTCGCTTTCAGGCAGAGTTGATATTGCGTCTTTAAGTCCTAATTTTTCCGGCGGTTCCTGCTCTGGCTCAATAATTTCAAACGGCATTAAGTCGTTTTCCTGATGTGGCAGTTCCTTAGAGGCTATATCAGCATTTTGCGCCGGCATTGTTGTTTTAATTTTTGTTTCCGCAGGCGGTTTAGTGATTGGCTTGTCTGGCTGGGCAGGCGGCGCTGGAGTGGTGTTTACTGCTGGCGGGATAGTAGGCGTATTTGTTTTTTGATCTGGCGCTGGTTGTGGAGACGGAGTTGGTTTGTCCGCTTGAGTGTTTGTTGAATTGTTTATAGTATTTGTCATATTATTATTTTAGCAGATTTATTCTATTTTAAAAAGTTAATCAATGGTAATTTTTTAATATAAAGATTTTAAAAAAACTTGATTTTTTATTTAAATTAGTGTAAGGTAAAAAAAGAAAGGAGGAGGAATTAACAGCAAGATAATCATCACAAAAAACAAAGGAGGTAAGGAAAATGAAAAAGCGCTCTTTTATAATGTTAATGTGTTTTGCGGTTTTACTGTTATCTGTTGAAGTTGAAGCCGAGTATTTAAGAGTTAAGGAAGAATTTAAGGAAGAATTTAATGTTCGTGAAGGGCCTGGTTTTACGTATAGGGTTATTGGCAGGGCTAAAGCATCTATGACATGGACAGTGCCGATTATTGAGGCGACCGGGCAAGAGCATAATGGCTGGATAGAAATTGTCTGCCAAAAAAATTGCAAGTCTTATTTTATTTGGCCGAGAAAAGTGTTTTTGTTTGGCTGGGCAGCTAAGGATTTTTTTCGGAAAGTTGATATTGGGAAAGATAAATTGTTAAGATTGTGTCCGGCGGAATACAATTATGGTCAGGGCATTTTTGTTCATATGATCCCTGATATTACAGATTTGTATTGGGGCACTGTACTAAATAAGAACGAATGGAATATTTGCTTTGTTGAAAAGTCGGGCGAAAAAACAAATGAATGGATAGGAATTGTCTGCCAGGAAAACAAAAGCAGGCGAGGTTATGTATTAGGCGAATTTTTTGGAGTAAAAGCAGAAAGCGAATTTATAAAGTATAATCGTCCGCGAGTATTTTATACCAAGGGATGTAATATTAACGCCAGAAAAGAACCTTCTATTTTAAGCAAAGTTTTAGGCGCTTATGCTTTTAATGGGCAAAAAGTGATTGTTTGCGGAGAAAAATACCCTTGGTATTTAACTGACAAGAATAAATGGGTTTTTGCGGGCTGGTTGACACAAATAGAATCATCCTCTAAACAGAAATAAAACAAACAAGTAGCAAAAAATTTAGCTAAAAGGTATTTGGACAAGTCCGGATACCTTTTTTATTGGTTTTTTTGTTTATTTTTGGTATAATAAGATTAGAAATTGGAAATTAGAAATTAGAAATTTGTTTTTGCGTAAAATAACTAAATTAATTTCCCAATTTCAAATTTCAAATTACTAATTTCAACCATATGATTAAAGTACAAAAACACGGCGTTATATTAAAGCCGACCAGCAGGGCATGGGAGAGTTTGTCTGTTTTTAATCCAGGCGTGTTTCAGGACGGCGAAGATGTCCATGTAATTTATCGCGGACTTAGCAAAGACCATATTTCTACTTTAGGTTACGCCAGGATGAAAGGCCCGACTAAAGTGGTTGAAAGATGGAAAGAGCCGTTTTTAGCCCCAAAGTTTAAATATGACAAATATGGGATAGAAGACGCCCGCGTTGTAAAAATTAAAGACACTTTTTATTTAACTTATGTAGCTCATGATGGGCAAAATGCTTTGCTTGCTTATTATTATGGCAAAGATTTATTTAATTTAAAAAAAGGAGGAATTATTAGTCCGCAGATCAGTTATGATGTGGTTGGCAAATGGTTTGACGACTCCAAACTTAAAGACAAGTATTTCTTTTTTAAATCATGGTATAAGGACAATGTCGCCAGAAGCGTTAAATTGTGGGACAAAGACGCTTTTTTATTTCCAGAGAAAATAAAAAGAAAATACGCAATGGTTCATAGAATTTTACCGGATATTCAGGTGATTTATTTTAATAATTTTAACCAGCTTAAAGACCGAGAATATTGGAAACAGTATATAAAAAAGCTGTCGCGATATGTGATTTTAGAAAATAAATATTGGTTTGAAACGCGCAATATTGGCGGCGGAGCTCCGCCTATTAAAACTAAGGCCGGCTGGCTGTTAATTTATCACGCTGTTGAGCCAATGAACAAAGGACGGATTTATCATGCCGGCGCGGCTCTGCTTAATAAAAAAGATCCAACAAAAGTTATTGCCCGTTTGCCTTATCCTTTATTTTCACCAACCAGAAAATGGGAAAAAGAAGGCCATGTTAATAATGTGGTCTTTCCTACCGGCACTGCCCTTTTTGATGACCAGCTTTATATTTATTACGGCACATCTGACAAATACACTGCCACGGCCAGTGTCGGCTTGAATAAGCTGATTAAGGAGTTGATGAGGTATGGGGTTAGGAACTAAAATCAATGTTCACTCGCTCAAAAAATAATCCAATTTTAAAACCAAATAAAAATCACGGCTGGGAGTCGCGCAAGGTTTATAATTGCGGGGCAATTTATGAAGATAATAAATATCATTTATTTTACCGCGCTGTTGGCCAAAATTGGATTTCCAGTATAGGTTACGCGGTTTCTGAAGACGGGGAAAATTTTAAGCGTTTTGATAAACCGCTGCTTTTTCCTGAAACTGGTTTAGAAAAAAGAGGAATTGAAGATCCAAGAATTTCCAAAGTTAAAGCTGAGTATTTTTTAACCTTTACAGCTTATGACGGCGTTGTTGCTAGATTAAATTTTGCAGCCTCGCAAGATTTAAAAAATTGGCAAAAGCAAGGCAAGATTCTGCCAGACTGGGATTTTAAAAAGGCAGGCGGATTTTTAGTGGATTGGGATGAAGCAAAAAAAGAAACAGGAAAAGATTGGTCAAAGGCAGGAGGTATTTTTTCCGAAATTATTAATAATAAATATTGGATGCTTTTTGGAGATAGCAATATTTGGCTGGCCAGTTCTGATAATGGAATAAAATGGGAGCCGATATGGGAGCCATTTATTAAGCCAAGAAAAGGAAATTATTTTGATAACGCGCATATTGAAATGGGGCCACCGCCAATTAAAACTGATGTTGGCTGGCTAGTACTTTATCATGGCATTGATAAAGAGATATATTATCGTCTTGGCTTTTTACTTTTAGATTTAAATGATCCGAGAAAAATTTTATATCGTTCTGAACAGCCGATTTTTGAGCCAGAAGAAGCTTATGAATTAAGCGGTATAGTTGATATTTTACCCGGCGGGTTTAAAGCAATGGAAAAAATGAGCAGGCAGGAGTTGGATGAGTTTTTAAAAAAGAATGAACAAATTGGCCGAATGCCAAAAGTTACTTTTTGTTGCGGCGCAGTTGTGGTTGATGGAATTTTAAGAATTTATTACGGAGCCAGTGATTCAGTGATTTGCACTGCGACTGCGAAGTTGGATGATATATTAAATATTTATAGAAAAGACAACTGGTAATTAGACAACTATAAAATTTTAGATTTTAGATTGAAGATTTTAGATTGAATTTGTTTAAATATTCAGACCAAATCTTAAATCTAAAATCTGCAATCTTAAATTTTTATCTGTCTAGCTGTCTAAAAAATATGCCCAAACCCAAATCCCCATGCATCCTCTATGTTGCCACCTTCCCGCCCCGGGAATGCGGTATTGCTACTTTTACCCAGGATTTAACCAATGCTTTTGATAAAGAATTTAATCCTGGAGTTAGGAGCAAAATTTTAGCCATTAACGCTAATGGCACTTCTATTTATAATTACCCGGGGAAAGTGATGATGCAAATAAATGAAACTGACATAGAGGATTATTTAAACCGCGCTAATGAAATAAATAGATCGCCAAATATCAAGATAGTAAATATTCAGCATGAATACGGAATTTTTGGCGGGGACTGGGGCAATTATTTGCTGCCCTTTTTAGAATTGCTGAAAAAGCCGGTGGTTAATACATTCCATACGGTTTTGCCCCATCCAAAAGAGTTTGTTAAAAAGATTACCCGGGCGATTTGCGAAAAATCATCCGGGGTAATAGTAATGACAAAATCAGCCGCGCGCTTGCTGGAAAATCAATACGGCGTGAAAAAATCCAAGATTTTTATTATTCCTCATGGCGTTCATCATATTCCTTTTCCGTCTAAAAGCAGGGCTAAGAAAAAATTAAATTTATCAGGCCGCACTATTCTTTCTACATTCGGCATGCTAAATTGCGACAAAGGCATTGAATACGCCATAGCGGCTTTGCCGGAAATTATTAAGGAATTCCCTGATGTTTTATATTTAATAATTGGCGCGACTCATCCTAATATTGTCAGGCAGGAAGGCGAAGTTTATCGCAATAAATTAAAAAGAACAATAATGAAAAATGGGCTTAAGGATTATGTGAAATTTTATAATAAATATCTGGATTTGCCGGAATTAATTGAATATCTTAAAGCAACTGATATTTATATCTCTCCGACTCTAAATCCAAAGCAGGCAGTCAGCGGCACTATCTCTTATGCCTTGTCTTGCGCTTGCCCGATAATTTCTACGGTCAATCAATATGCCCGCGATGTAATAAATTCTGAGCGCGGAATACTGGTAAAATTTAGAAATTCTTCCGATATTAAAAAAGCGCTGTTTGAATTGCTTCGCGATAAGCAGGCAAGAAAAGAAATGAAAAAAAACGCTTATTTTTATTCCCGGCATATGACTTGGCAGAATGTGGCCCTTTCTTATTTCAAAACATTTAATAATTTTGCCAAGATTGTGCCAAGAGAAAAAGATAAGCTGCTGCTGATAAATTTGGATCACATTAAAACCATGACTGATAAATTCGGCATGATTCAATTCGCTACGCATACTAAGCCAGACACACATTCTGGTTATTGCCTGGATGACAATACGCGCGCCTTGCTTGCCTGCGCAATGTATTATAAAGAAAAACCGATTAAGAGCATATTAAATTTAATGGATATTTATTTAAAATTTATAAAATACGCGCAAAAGCCAAGCGGTAAATTTATAAATTTTATAAATTATAATAAAAAATTTACAGAAGGGGAAAGCGAGGATTCGTTTGGCCGCGCTATTTGGACATTGGGCTATGTAATCAGCAGTGATTATCTGCCAGAGGACATAAAAAAGAAAGCAAAAACAATTTTAAATAAAGCCGTTAAATGGGCAGGAGATTTAAAATCACCCCGGGCAATTGCCTTTACTCTTTTAGGCCTGTGTTATCTTGAGCCAGAAGAAGATGATGATAAAAGATTGTCTTTAATCAAAAGACTGGCTGATAAATTGACGAGAAGATATAAGGCAACAATAAAAAAAGATGAGAAGTGGCAATGGTTTGAAGAATATTTAACCTATTCAAATTATAAACTGCCTGAAGCATTAATGCGCGCCTACCAAACAACAAAAAATAAAGAGTATTTGCGCGTTGCAGAAGGCACTTTAAAATTTTTATTGGGAATTACTTTTGAAAAAAGAGATTATTTTTCGCCGATTGGCCAAGACGGCTGGTACTATCGCGACGGCAAACGGGCTTATTTTGACCAGCAGCCGGAAGATACTGCTTCAGCAGTTGAAGCTTTAGCGGCGGCCAATGAAGTAACCAGAAAAAAAATATATGCGAATCAAGCCAAGCTGGCTTTTGAATGGTTCTTGGGCAAGAATCATTTAAACCAAATGATATATGACGAAGCAACCGGTGGCTGTTATGACGGCTTAGGCAAGTATTCAATTAATTTTAACCAGGGAGCGGAGTCTACTATTTCGTATTTGTTGGCGCGGTTGGCGATGGAGAAAGTAAAATAATTAATAATGCAAAATGCAAAATGAATAATGAATTAATAATTAAAAATTTTACATTATTTATTTAATTATTCATTTTTACTTTTTCATTTTACATTTAATTTTATGAACATAACACAACAAGCTTATCAAAAAGCAATAAATGTTTTAGAGCATTGTTCTAAACCAACCGGCTTTTACGCTTCCGGTTTGCCTGGCGGCTATGAAGCTGTTTGGGCGCGGGATTCAATGATTACATCTTTGGGAGCTGTTTTAATTGGCGGGGAGTTTAAATCAACCATTGCTAAGAGCATTAAACTATTGACTAAAAATCAAGCGGAAATGGGCCAGATTGCCAATTGCGTGGGCTCTTACAATTTAGACCGTAGATCAGATGTGACTTTTAACAGTGTTGATTCATCGCTTTGGTTTATAATCGGCAATTATATTTATGCCAGACAATTTAATGATGCAGTTTTGCTTAAAAAATATCAAAAGAATATAGAAGCGGCTTATTGCTGGCTACGCTCCCAGGATCCTGACAATGTCGGATTAATCGCGCAACAGCCAACAAATGACTGGCAAGACGCTTTTCCTCATAAATACGGCTATACAATTCATATTCATGCCCTTTATTATGCGGTGCTGAAGATGATTGGTGATAAAAAAAGAGCAAAAGAAGTTAAAGAAATAATTAATGGTGAGAAAAGAAAATATTCTTCTCTTTATAATACAAAATTAGGTTATTATTATCCCTGGGCCTGGAAAAATCATAATTCTATTCGCGAGCATGAAGAATGGTTTGACACAGCCGGTAATTTGTTTGCCATTATTACTGGCTTGGCAACGCCACAGATTGCCAAAAAAATTGTGTCATATATTGAAAAACAAAAAATAAACAGACCTTATCCTTGTAAAGCCATCTGGCCGCCAATTAAAAAAGGCGACAAAGAGTGGCATGACTATTTTGCGCTCTGCGACGCGCGCAAGCCTCTTTCCTATTTAAACGCCGGTATTTGGCCTTTTATTGGCGGGCTTTATGTTGCGGCTTTGGTGAAGATGAAGCAATATAAAAAAGCGCAAGCCGAGTTGGAATTTTTAGCCAAAGCTGATATGCAAAAATTGAAAATCAGAAATTTTAAAGTTAGCTATGAATTTAATGAATGGTTGCATGGCAAAACCGGCAAGCCAATGGGCGAGCCGTATCAGGCCTGGTCAGCCGGGATGTATGTTTATGCTTACGAGTGCGTGAGGAGGAAGAAGGTTTTGTTTTTTTAATACCCACAAATCAACAAATCCACTACAAATCTACAAATATTTGCAGAAGTAGAAGGCGAGTAAAAAATAAAAATAAAGGCGCCCCGGTTGCGATCGAGACGCCTTTATTTTTGTTCTGCTTGGTTCCACTTTTTTATTTATTCCATCCGCGCATAAAATGCCTTTTTTGCCCAAAACCTTTTTGTTCAACACCTAATTCCTCCATTATGCTTCTTGCTTGTTCGCGCAATTCGTGAGCTTCCACTAATCTGTTAAAGTTGCCTTCATTAATCTTTTCTGCCATCGGGCAGTCTTCGCCAACTGCTTCAACCCAAGCTTGATAATCATTCGCGCCTAAAGCAGTATGAGCAGCTTCATGCTTGGATTGCATTTCAGCTCTTCTTTCTTCCATTTGAGCCCGCTTTTCAGCTCTTTCTTCTTCAGTTAAATTTTGTCTTTGGAAATGCCTAAATAAAGGGGTATTTTCGCTGGTGTTGTCCGTTGCCATGGCGCTAAAAGCTATTCCGGCAACAGCTACTAAGGCTACGAGCGCTGCTGAACCAGTAATAAGGATATTTGTTTTTTTCATAGTGTGTTTGCTTCTTGCTATATTTAGTTATGATTCCAATAGCCAATATATAGCAAAAGAAATTATTTATTTTGTTAAGTCCCGGGGAAAGAGATCTCTTGAGGTTCCCTATTTATTATTACGCATTGAAAATATTTTTCTTTCATTATTCCGGCGGCACAAGCATATCAGGATTTAATTTTCCATTAAATTTCGGGCCACGGGGAAATAATCCATTTGATCCTGGCAAACGCCTAAACCAATGTTCGCCGGATCTCCCAATTGGCAGAATTTGTTTAGCTATAAAATTATTTTTATCCTTTTTCTGGCCAATTATCCTTACACGTTTGTCAATCGCAATGTCTTTTTCATTTATTTCAGTGGTTCCTGAAATTATAATTTTCCAAACATTCCCGGCCATATCAATAACTTGAAAATTGCCTGATTCTTCAATAGAAATTATTCTGCCTGCCAAGAGCCCTTTTTCAGGACTCATCCATCTTGCTCTTCTGTCCGGCCTGAACTTTTCGTAAAACGGCACTTTTTCCGCAAACACTTCATCAATGGCTTGACCAATGCCGACATTATACAGCAAAGCGCCGAATAACGCGCTAAATATAATACTGCTAATTACTATTGCGTACAACTGGTATTTATATCCTTTTTTTGTGCGCTCAAAATTATAATAAGCCGCAATAATAAAAAGAATTAGAATAACAAACCATAAATACGGCAGGGTAAGTATAGTAAATTCCAACAAGCTATTGTTTATTTGCTTATAAACATCCCAATCGTTATTTTTAACTAAAAAAATAATAACTGAAAAAGCCAAACTGCCGATAATCAATGAGATGATACTGATTAGCCAAATAAAATAATCCTTAAGCAAAAATGCCCATCTTGGCTTTGGTTTTATTTTTTTCTCTTTAATTGTTTCAAGCACTTTTTTGCTAATGTCTTGATTGATCATATTATTTTTTTTGTCATTGCCGAGACACATTATTTTTTATTATTAAATCATCGGCAATCCATAGCTGGCAGAAAGACGACTGGATTACCGATCATTTATTATTATTTTAAAGGTGTGTCGGTAATGACAAGATAATGTGTCTCGAGAATTACAAAGATAGTGTCTGTTAAGAAATTAAACCCGGTTAGATAATTTATTTATACGGGGTAAACCCGCGAAATTGCCTAAAGAGCCAATTTAATATTCTGTTTATCAAGTTCTTTTTTAAATTCCCGTTTAGCCCTGTTTAGCAAAGTAGCAACAGTGCCAAGCGGTTTTTTTAAAATGTCTGATATTTCTTTATAATTTTTTTGTTCAAAATATTTTAAAATCAACGCTTCCTTGTATTTAATATCAAGCCGGTTTAATATTGCATAAATATTTTTTTGCAGATAGCCAAGATTAACCTCGCGCATTATATCTGTTTCCGCTACGAGTTGGTTTAAAATATTGGACTTTGCCTCTAAAGGCAAGCTGTCAGGCCTGGCTTTATTTTTTCTCCAATTGCTGATTACTTGATTATGCGTGATGCGGTAAATCCAGGAAGAGAATTTTAATCCCGAGTCCTCGGGATCAAAATCACGCAGATTTTTATACACTTTAATAAAAACATCCTGCAAAATATCCTCGGTTTCTTCGGCCCTGACATTGGAAATCCTTAAAATATAAGCAAGAAGTTTGTTTTCATATTTTTTTATCAAGCAAGCAAAATTATCCTTGTTTTTTAAGGCCGAATCCACTAACTCTTTGTCGGTTTTTTCTCCGCATTTATTATTATGCATGAATATAGTATAATCCTTTACTAAATATTACGCAAAATATTATTTTTTCTTTCATAGAAAACAATGAAGGCGCCCCGGTTGCAACCGGGGCGCCTTCATTGTTTTCTGCATTTTTCATTATTGATTATAAATTTTTACTCAATCCCCAACCCCTCCTTAATCATCCCCAGCGCTTTTTTGGCAATATCCTTATACTGATAATTTCCCAAAGCATGTTCATAAGCGTTTTTGCCCATTTCCTCCCGCAGTTTGTCATCAGTCAAAAGCTGTTTAGTATATTTTGTTAAATCAGCAATGCTGGCGCGGTAAGCGAATATTTTTGGCTTGTCAAAAACTATTTTATGATCGGCTTCAAAGCCCATGTGCTCGTAAACCCATTCTTCGCGCAATTCAACTGTTTCCCCGACTTCGGCTAAAAAGCCGGTCTTGCCGTGGATAATAGTGTCTTTCGGGCCGCCTTCGTTAATGGAAATAACCGGCTTGCCGCAGGCCATGGCTTCAAGCTGGATCATACCGAATCCTTCCAGGCGGCTTGGAGCGCAATAAATATCGCAGGCCGAGAGCAGATAAGCCATGAAATCATGGGAGTACATGCCGCCTAAATGCATAAACTTGCCTTGGTCTAATCCCAGCTTATCAATTAATGATTCTTCTTCTTCAATATGGCCTTCGGCGCATTCCGAATCGCTGGATTTTAAAACATATTTCCACTCTTTAAAGTCTTTATCAACTTCAGCTAAAGCTTTTATCATTTCCTGGCTTCCTTTGCTGGTTGTGTCGCCCCCGATAGTAAGAAGCATTTTTTCATGCTCCTGTACTCCGAGCATGCGGCGCAATTTTTGAATTTTAGGATCGCTTTTGGGTATCGGCCTAATTTCATTCGGGTCAAAGCCAATCGGCAATGTTTGAAAATTTTTCGTATCAACTCCGTCCCGTTGGTAAGTTTTAGTTACCCAATCGCTGGTTGTAAAAACTAAAGGCAAATCGCCAATAGCTTTTTGGAAATTAGCTACCCAGCCATTAGCCACGAACCAAGGCACCGGCGTTACGCCGTATTGCTGGGGAGAAAAAATTATATCAGGCGCGTAAGTCCAACAGCCAATGCCTATGGATATATCCGGCTTATAAGCGTTCATTACCCATTGTTTTTGGAAGCTGCCCACATGATGGCAGGGCATAACATCAACGCCAATATCTTTTAAGCCGCGATAAAGCAGATGGCCTTGCAAGCTTAGGCCGTCGGGTTCGGGAGGATAGGCGTATAGTACTGCAATCTTCATAAAATAAAAAATTAAAAATAAAATATAAAATATGCAAATAAAAAACTATAAAATTTCCTGATACACTGATACCCTGACATACTTTCCCTGATAACCCGTTCAACTGATACCTTAAAGGTTATCAGGTCATCAGTTGAACAGGGAAAGGATGTCAGGGTATCAGTGTATCAGGCATGATTTATCTTAAACGCTTCCGGATTTGTACAATATCCAACATCAATCCCTACTGGGTCAAAACCATAAATATCAGTCATTATACTTTTCTTTTTAGTAAATTCAGCTTTGGTTAATTTTAAAATTAAATCAGAATTTTTGCGGGCTGTTAGCGGTGAAAATTCCTTTTGGTTGGTGTTTTTATAATTAAAATAAAAAATTGCTTGCGGCTGTAAAATTTTTTCTTTAGCTAACTGCTTAACAACTTGGTGGACACCCAAATGCCGTGGATGGCCGTATTCTCCGTTAGATCCGTGCGTGAAAATATAATCAAATTTTTTTCTGCTAACATTATCTTGAACTAACTTTTTTATAATCGGCAAGGTTTGTTTCAAAGACAGTTTATCATCATCTTCTAAATCTGTAATTATTGCTTTAGCGCCATAATATTTGCAAACGCGTTTGAATTTTGCTGCGCGGTCAGTGTCGCTGGCGCGGCAAAGCGAAAAGATTGCCCAATCCATTTGCGGATGTTTTAAAATAAATCCGCCCATCCAGATTGTTTCATCATCTGGATGAGCGACGATTATTAGCGCGCGCTTGCCCCGCATCAAAGCGCGGGATAAATCTTTGCTGAATTTTAATTTTTGCATAACTGTATTTATTATAACTGTTTAAGAATTTTTTTTCAAGGACTTTGCGAGTTATTAGTTGTGTGGTAAAATGAAAACAGTAAACACCCACAAATCAACAAATCCTTTCACAAATCTACAAATACGAATATTTGTCATTTCGAACGGAGCCGCAGCGGAGAGAGAAATCCCTTGAATTTGGTTTTTGCACTATTCACGGTTAAGGGATTCCTCGCCTGCGGGCTCGGAATGACAAAGAAGCGTTATTTGTAAATTTGTGAGTTGATTTGTTGATTTGTGGGAAATAAATATGAAGATCATCATCACTAAAAACTATCAATCAATGTCAACCAGAGCCGCTAATCTGGTAATTAAACAAATCAAAAAGAAAAAAAGCAGTGTTTTAGCTTTGCCAACTGGCAGTACGCCGCTTGGCATGTATAAAAAATTAAGAGAAGCTCGCAAAAACAGAAGAGTGAATTTTAAAAAAGTAATTTGTTTTAATTTAGATAAGTATGTTGGTTTGGATTGTAATAATAAAAATAGCTATTGTTGCTATATGCAGAAATATTTTTTTAAGCATGTTAATGTAAAGGAGAAAAATATTTTTATTCCAGACGGACTAGCAAAGAATTTAAAAAAGGAATGCTTGGACTATGAAAAGCTGTTGGCTAAAAAGAAGATTGATTTGTTAATTCTTGGCATTGGACATAACGGCCACATTGGCTTTAATGAACCGGGTTCGGTTTTTAGATCTAAAACCAGAGTGGTTGATTTAAGTTTAGAAACCCGGCGGGCTAATGCTAAAGATTTTAAAAGCTTAAGACAGGTGCCAAAACAGGGATTAACCGTGGGAATTTATACAATTATGCAAGCTAAAAAAATTATTTTATTAGCAAGCGGTAAAGAAAAGGCGAAAATTGTAGCCCGCGCCTTAAAAGGCAAGGTCAATAAAAATATCCCAGCTTCATATTTGCAGTTGCATTCTAGGATGGTGGTGGTTTTGGACAGAGAGGCAGCGGGGAAGCTGTAATAAAATTTTTCTACTGACCCCGCCTCGGCGAGGGTCGGTAGAAATTTTTTTATTGCCAAAATAAGCTAAATAGGATAGAATGTTATTAGATAACAGATAACAGATAACAGACGACAGAAAACTGTTATCTGTTTTCTGCTATCTGTTATCTAAACAAATATGCCAAAAGTTATAACTGACAAACAAAAAATCAAAGAAGTTTTAACTCGGGGGGTGGAAAATATTTATCCGACTCGTAAATTTTTAGAGGATAAAATGTTAGCTGGCGAGCAGTTAAAATTGTATTTAGGCATTGATCCAACAGGACCGACTCTTCATTTGGGGCATGCTATTACTATAATGAAGCTGAAAGAATTTCAGGATTTAGGTCATAAAGTGATATTGCTAATTGGCAGTTTTACAGCTATGATAGGAGATCCTTCTGATAAAGAAGCAATTAGAAAACAGCTAACGCGCAAGCAAGTTATGGAAAATTGCAAAAATTATAAGAAGCAAGCCGGCATGATTTTAAATTTGTCTAAAACAGAATGGAAATATAATCACGAGTGGTTAGATAAGTTAAGCTTTAGGCAGGCAATTGATTTAGCTTCGTATTTTACAGCGCAACAAATGCTAGAGCGGGATATGTTTGAGCAAAGGATTAAAGACGGCAAGCCGATTGGCTTGCATGAATTTTTATATCCAATGATGCAGGGCTATGACAGTGTTGCCATGGATGTGAACGGCGAGTTAGGCGGCAATGACCAGACCTTTAATATGCTGGCTGGCAGGACTTTGATGAAAAAAATGAAGCATAAAGAAAAGTTTGTTGTGGCAACAAAATTATTAGAAGATCCGACTGGCAAAAAGATGGGCAAGACTGAAGGCAATATGGTTGCCTTAGATATTACTCCCGAAGATATGTATGGCAAAATTATGAGCTGGACTGATAGTTTTATTATGCCTGGGTTTGAATTAGCAACGCGAATTTCGCTTAAAGAATTGGTGCAAATTGATAATGATTTAAAAAACGATAAGGTAAATCCACGCGATTTAAAGATGAAATTGGCGCGAGAAATCGTGAAGATTTTTCATGGGGAGAAAAAGGCAAATGAAGCAGAGAATTATTTTGTAAGAACAGTGCAGAGGAAGGAAGCGCCTGATGATATTAAAATATTAGAAGTCTTCGCCAGAGAACAGATAAAAATATCTGCGAAAGCTAATATTGTAGTCAGAAAACACATTATTAATTTATTATTAAAAGCTAAGCTAGTTAAAAGTAAAAGTGAAGCGCGTCGTTTAATAAGACAAGGTGGCATAAAGGTGGATGGTAAGGTAGTCAAAGATGTTGATGCTCAACTTGAAATACCGAAAGATGGAATATTAGTGCAAAGAGGTAAAAGGCAGTTTGTAAAAGTAGTTAAAAAATAAAATTTTATTAATCATATAAATCCCTGCTTATTTAATTTAGCGGGGATTAATAAGATTTATATGAATAAATACATGCTTAACACAGACATTCTAATCATTGGCGGCGGACCAGCCGGCATAGTGGCCGGAGTTACTGCCAGAAAAAATAATCCAAAGAAAAAAATTATTCTGGTGCGAGAGCAGGACAAATGCGTGGTTCCTTGCGGACTGCCTTATATTTTTCATCGTTTAAATTCAGTAGAAAAAAATTTAATGCCGGATAAGCCGTATGAAGTCAATAAAATTGATTTAGTGGTTGATAGAGTTACAAAAGTTAATGCAGTTCAAAAAAAAGTATTTTTGCAAGGCAATAAAAAAATTAAATATGATAAATTAATTTTAGCTACCGGTGCCAGTCCAGTGCTAATTCCAATCAAGGGAGCTGATTTGGCCGGAGTTTGGCAGATTAAAAAAGATTTAGCATATTTAAAAAAATTGCGTCAGGCGATATTGAGAGCTGAAAATATTGTAATTATTGGCGGCGGTTTTATCGGGGTGGAGTTAGCTGAAGAAATAAGCAGTATCCAAGGAAAGAATGTTAGCATTATTGAAATATTGGATCATTGCTTGGAGCTGGCTTTTGATAAAGAGTTTGCCCAAGCCAGTGAAGAAAAAATAAGAGCTAAAGAAGTAAAAATTTATACTAAAACAGCAGTTGAAAAAATTAACGGCAAGGATAAAGTAAAATATGTTAAATTAAGCAACGGACAAAAAATTTTAGCTGATTTAGTAATTATGGCGGCTGGTGTTAAGCCAAATGTGGAATTAGCTGAACAAGCAAGGATTAAAGTCGTGGACAGAGGCGGGATTTGGGTTGATCAATATATGAGGACAAGCAATAAAGACATTTTTGCTATTGGGGATTGCGCTCAAACAAAATGCTTTTGCACTAAAAAATCCAACTTAATTATGTTGGCTTCAGCAGCTTGTTATGAAGCGCGAATTGCCGGGGCTAATTTATACAGAAAAAATAACTTAATAAAAAATCAAGGCGCGGTAGCCGCTTTTTCAACTTATCTTGATGGTTTGGCTTTAGGCGCGGTTGGCTTAACTGAAAATGCGGCCAAAAAAGAAAAAATAAGTGTAATTATTGGGAGAAGTGAAGCAGTTAATCATCATCCGGCAGTTTTGCCAAACAGCCAGAAAATAACAATTAAGCTGATTTTTAAAAAATCATCCAAAGTATTGATAGGCGGACAAGTTATGGGGCCGGAAAGCGCTGGTGAAATAATTAATATTATTTCTTTGGCTGTTCAGCAAAAAATGACCGCTCAAGAATTAGTTAATTTACAAGTTGCTACCCATCCGCTTTTAACAGCCGCGCCTACTGTTTACCCGATTATTACTGCGGCGCAGGCAGTGTTATAAAACCAAAGAAACCGAGTTTCTACGATTGCTTTGCAATCGTAGAAACTCGGTTTCTTATTCATAAAATTATGTTAAAAATTAAGATTCCCTTAACTGTGCCAAAAGGCAAAGAAAAAGAATACATTAAAAATTTTAAATCAGCTACTTGTAATACCGGCAGAATGATGATGTTTGCAGGGGATCAAAAAGTAGAGCATCTTAATGATGATTTTGTCGGCAAAGGCATTGCGCAAGAAGTTGCCGATCCAGAGCATTATTTTCGCATAGCCAGCCAGGCTCATATCGGCGTTTTTGCCACCCAGCTTGGCTTGATTGCTAAATACGGCCGCGATTATTCTAAAATCGCTTATTTAATCAAAGTTAATTCTAAGACCAATTTATTAAAAAAAGAATACAAAGACCCTTTTGGCAACATTTGGATTCATTTGGATGAGATAATAAATTTTAAAAAACAGTCAGGATTGAATATTGTTGGCGTTGGCTATACTGTATATATTGGTAGCTGGTATGAGTCAGATATGTTTAATCAAGCCGCTCATTTAGTTTATCAAGCGCATCAAGCAGGATTGATTACTGTTTTATGGATATATCCCCGCGGCAGAGCGGTTAAAAATGAAAACGATGCGCATTTAATTGCCGGCGGCGCTGGCGTGGCGGTTTGCTTAGGAGCGGATTTTGTTAAAGTAAATTATCCTTATGACAAAAATGGTAATAAAATAATTAATTCCTTTAAAGAAGTAGTTGCCGCTGCTGGCCGCACTGGGGTGATTTGCGTTGGCGGAGCAAAAAAAGAACCAAGAGCGTTTTTGCAAAATTTGTATGACCAAATTCATATTAGCGGAGCCAAGGGTAATGCAACAGGAAGAAATATTTACCAAAGACCTCTAAGTGAAGCAATTAAAATGGCTGACGCTATTTCCGCTGTTTCTTTATATAATTATTCAGTTGACGACGCTTATAATATTTATTTAGGCAGGAAAAAATTAAAATGCATGCATTAAATAAAATTAAATTAAATATTGTTAAATTAATTAATAAGGCGCTTCCGCCTCCGTCCCGCAAGATTGCGGGACTACGGCGGACAAGTTTAGTTTATCCCCCAAGCCCAGGATTTGGAGATTTAAGTTTGCCTTGTTTTGAGTTGGCTAAAAAATTAAACAAGACAGCCACGGAAACAGCGGAATGGCTAGTGTCTGAAATTGAAGTTGATAATGTTGTTGTGGCCACTAAAGCTATTGGCCCATATTTAAATTTTACTTTTAATAAAAGCTATTTAGCTAAAAGTGTAATTGAGCAAATTCAACAAGAAGGCGATGAATATGGCAGAAATAAAATTGGCAAAGACGAAAGAGTAATGATTGAATATTCAAATGTTAATACGCATAAAGAATATCATGTCGGGCATTTGCGCAATATTTGCTATGGCGATGCAGTTAACAGAATTTTATCTGTTAATGGTTTTGTGACTATTCCGGTTTCTTATGTTAATGATTTTGGCATTCATGTAGCTAAAACTTTGTGGTGTTATCAAGAATTTTATAAATCCTCCTTCGCTACTCCCTCCATTAAAATTATGGAAGTCAAGAAAGCTACGGAGGATAAAGGCCAATTTCTTGGTAAAGTGTATACGCGCGCTTGTCAAGAGTTAGAAAAGAATCCAACTGTAAAAGAGTTGGTAACATTTTTAATGAAAAAAATTGAAAGCCGCAAGGGCGCGGAATATAAATTATGGCAAAGGACCAGAAAATGGAATATTAATCAATTTGATAGAATTTATAAAGAATTAAATGTTAAATTTGACTATATTTTTTATGAAAGCGAATTTATTGACAAAGGCAGAAAAATAGTGGAAAATTTATATGCGGAACATTTTTTAACAAAAAGCCAAGGCGCTATAATTGTGAATCTGGAAAAATATGATTTGGGCGTATTATTATTTTTGCGCTCTGACGGCTCTGCCCTGTATCCGGTAGCTGATCTGCCCTTGGCAATGGAAAAATTTAAAAAATATAAATTAGATAAATCAATATATGTGGTTGATGTGCGGCAGAGTTTGTATTTTAAACAATTATTTAAAGTATTAGAGTTGCTTTTTACAAAAGACACTAAGTGTCCAATAGGACAGTTAGTGTCTGAGATGCCGGAAATGGTTCATTTGGGTTACGAGTTTGTAAAATTGCCAAGCGGCATGATGTCTTCACGAACCGGGCAGGTAATAACTTATGAGGATCTGCGGGAACAGGCAATGGAAAAAGCTATTTACGAAACCAAGAAGCGCCATAAAAACTGGAGCGCTAAAAAAGTTAAACAAGTGGCCAGTAAAATTGTTAATGGCGCTATTAAATTTGAAATGATAAAAGTTGGAGCAGGGCAGGTTATTGCTTTTGACATAAATCAGGCATTGCGGTTTGACGGTTTTACAGCGGCGTATTTGCAGTATAGTTATGCGAGAATAAATTCAATAAGTAAGAAGTCAGAAGTAAGAAGTAAGAAGTCAGAAGTTGATTTTAAATATTTAACGGAAAGGAAAGAACATGAGTTGGTGATGAAGCTGGCTAAGTATCCTAGTGTGGTGGAGCAGGCAGGCGTTAATTATGATCCGAGCGAGGTTGCTAAATATTTGTTTGATTTGGCGCAATTATTTAATGATTATTATCATAGCGTGCCGGTTTTAAAATCTAAAAAACAAATGCGCGATGTTAGGCTGGCCTTGATTAGCGCTGTTAGCAGGGTGATTGCCAATGGGCTGGGCTTGCTGGGGATTGAGGTGGTTGAGGAAATGTGATCATAAAAATTTATTGGTTTATTATCACTTCGTCCCGCCCCAGCGCTCTAGAGCGGGGCTTCACTATTTATTGATTTATTAGTTTATTAAATCTAATAAACAAATAAACCAGTAAATTAATAAATTTAATGTTCATTCAAAACAAAAGCAAAAAAAATATCCTAAAGGAGGTAAGATAAAAATGGACGAAATAGCAGAAACAAAAAGAGCAGTGATAACTGGTTTAGGTCTGGTGACTTCATTAGGTTTAGATGTACAGACAACATGGCAGGCAATGCTGGCCGGCAAATCAGGCATTGGCCCGATAAGTAAATGGGATGATTTAGCTAAAGTTAAAGCAAGGCATAATTTGCCGGATGATTTTCCTTTTATTGCCGGCGAGGTAAAAGGTTTTGATATTAAAAAGATTATCAAAGCAAGAAAAAAGGGTTTTACAAAAAAAGATTTAAAGCAGGTTAAATACATGGATCCATTTATTCGGTTTGCTGATGCAGCCGCTCTTGAGGCAATTGCAGATTCGGACTGTGATCTGGAATCAGGTGATATTAATCCCAATCGTGTTGGCGTGATGGTTGGCTCTGGTATGGGCGGAATACAAACATGGGAAAAGGAATGCCGACGTTTTGCACAAGGCAAAAAGGTTTCACCATTCTTGATTCCTCGCTTAATACCAAATTTGGCTGCTGGTAATGTCAGCATCTCTTTTAAAGCTAAAGGCGCTAATATCTGTATATCAACTGCCTGCGCCGCGGGTTCTCATACTATAGGCGCGGCCTTTCAAAGAATCCAATTAGGTAAAGAGGACGCAATTGCCTGTGGCGGCGCGGAAGCTTCTATTACTCCTTTAACTGTAGCCGGTTTTTATAGATCTAATGCGCTGGCTACCCAATATCAAACTTCACAATCTGCTTCCCGCCCTTTTGATAAAAACCACAATGGCTTTGTCATGGCTGAAGGCGCGGGAATTCTGATTTTGGAAGAGCTGGAGCATGCTAAAGCTCGGGGAGCCAAGATTTACGCCGAGCTTATTGGTTTTGGCATGACTGGAGATGCCAGCCATATTACTAATCCGGATGTTGACGGTGCTATTAGATGTATGAAGCAGGCGATAGAGGATGCTCAAATTAAACCAGAAGCGGTTGATTTAATTAATCCTCATGCTACATCTACCCCGGTAGGCGATGTTAATGAAGTCAAAGCCGTTAAAAAAATTTTCGGAATTGGTAAAAAAAAGCCATTAATTACCGCCAATAAGTCCCAATTAGGCCATAGCTTGGGAGCTATAGGAGGAATTGAAGCAATTTTAAGTGTATTGTCCATTTATCATGATATTGTCCCGCCGATTTTAAATCTTGATCATATTGATGAAGAATGTCAAGGATTGAATTATGTTCATGGACAAGCGCAAAAAGCCGAAATCAATATAGCTCTTTCTAATTCCTTCGGTTTCGGTGGCACTAATGCCGCTTTGATTTTTAAAAAATATATTGAATAACCAATAATCCAAAATCCATAGAATCACAATTCAAGGTTCTATGGATTTTTTATTTTTAATGC
>DAOWHZ010000083.1 GCA_030641105.1 bacterium
TAGCGACTGAATTGCCGTATCAAGTCAACAAGGCGCATTTAGTGGAAAAAATTGCCGAACTGGTTAAAAATAAAAAGCTGGACGGCATTAAAGATCTGCGCGATGAGTCAGATAAAGATGGCGTGCGCGTAGTAATTGACTTAAAAAAGGATGCTTATCCAAGAAAAGTTTTAAATTATTTATATAAACATACCCAGTTGCAGGAAACTTTTCATGTTAATTTATTGGCTTTAATTGATGGCATTCAGCCAAAAGTGCTAACCTTAAAAATGGCGCTTGGAGAATATATTAAGCATCGCCAGGAAGTGGTTAAACGGCGCACCCAATATGATTTAGACAAAGCCAAGGAACGGGCTCATATTTTAGAGGGCTTAATGATTGCTCTTAACAAAATTGACGCGGTTATTAAAACAATCAAGGCATCACGGGACAGAGAGGCGGCAAAAGTCAGTTTAATGAAAAAATTTAAGTTAACTGAAAGACAAGCCAATGCAATTTTAGACATGAAATTAGCGACTTTAGCTAATCTGGAGCAACTGAAAATTGAAACTGAACTTAAAGAAAAACGCGAGTTAATCAAAAAATTAACGGATATTTTAAAGTCACGCACCAAAATTAAAAGCATAATCAAAAACGAAATTCAGGAGTTGGCGGACAAGCACGGTGATGATCGCAAGACACAAATTATAGCCCACGGAGTTAAAGATTTCAGAATGGAAGATTTAGTGCCTAATGAGGAAACAATGGTAGTGATGACGCGCGATGGTTATATTAAGCGCCTGCCGCCGGATACTTTTAAAGTGCAGGGCCGGGGCGGCAAAGGCGTAATCGGCTTGTCTACTAAAGAAGAAGATACTGTTGAATTTATGTTCACTACCATGGCTCACACTGATATTTTATTTTTTACCACCAGAGGCAGAGTTTTTCAGCTCAAAGTTTATGAAATTCCACAGGCAACCAGAACCGCCAAAGGCCAGGCCATTGTTAATTTTCTCCAGCTTACCGGCAGTGAGCAGGTGACTTCAACCTTGCCGTTGGACAAAATTGCTAAAAGTAAATTTTTGTTTTTTGTTACTGAAAAGGGCTTGGTTAAAAAGGTTAAAATTGAAGCTTTTGCCAATGTGCGCCGTTCCGGTTTGATTGCCATAAAAATAAGAGATGATGATAAATTAATTTGGGCCAAGCCAACCCGGGGCTCTAATCATATTCAATTAATTACAGCCAATGGACAGGCTATTCGCTTTAAAGAAGCTGATATTCGCGATATGGGCCGGGGCGCGGCAGGGGTTCGCGGAATTCGCCTTAAAAAAGACGATGCAATCGTGGGTATGGGGGTTATAAAAACAGATAGGGCAGAAAAATATCAAGTGTTGACTATTATGGAAAATGGTTTTGGCAAGCGCACCGCCTTAAGATTGTACAAAGTGCAGGGCCGGGGCGGTTCAGGCATTAAAACCGCTAAAATAACAGCCAAGACCGGCAAACTGATGAACGCTTATGTTGTTAATGCTGAAACCATGAAAGACAAAGATTTAATCGTGATTTCGCAAAAAGGACAGGTAATCAGATTGCCGTTTAAATCTGTTAACCAAACAGGACGGGATACGCAGGGTGTTCGGTTGATGAGGTTTAAGGAAGGCGGTGATAAGGTGGCTTGTGTTACTTGGGCGTAGATTCAAAATGGGAGAAATAATAAAATAATAAAATAAAAAGAATAAGAAAAAGGAGTTAAGATTATTTGTCTTAACTCCTTTAATTTATAAAAGAACAGATTAGTTAATAGCACATAGGCAGATCTTTTTTATACAATTTGCCTCCGCAGATAGATGTGTCGGCGCTTCCATAATACAAATGGAATTCACCTTTGTCGTTTCCGGGATCGGGATCAACAATGGCATTACAAAAACATACTATTGGCACTGATCCGTTCAGTTCGTAATTCGTTTCAGGCCATAAAATTGGCTTGGGGTGTATATACTCTACTATAGTAGGGTCATCTGAGTTTAAAAGCATAAGGCCCAAGCTATAAGCCCTATTATACCTGTTTTCCCCTTTTTTATGAACCACATGGGTGATTACTAACCACCCCCCTGGAGTCCTGATTGGCGGACCGGCTATTCCGATTTTATCCGGCACTATGCCCGATATTGGGCTTTTGTACCATTCATCTTTATTCGTCAGGATTCTACTTCTTCTCCACCCAGTTTTTAGTGTCATATCATTTGTACGCGATATCCAAATATGGATATCTGTCCGGTGCAGCAGATATGCCAACCCATTAATCGGTTCTGGAAAAATAGACGCGTCTTTGTCGTTTTGATTAAATGGAATTCCTACCCACTCAAAATGATGACGCAAAAAATCTTTAGTTTTCCACATTCCGATCATGATATCTGATGGGCTACAGACAGTAGTCAAAACATAGTAAAATCCATCAATCCATTTCACAATTCGTGGATCTTCAATCCCCATTGTGCAGTATTTGTTAAAGCCGCATTGCAATACTGGCTCTTTTGATATGACCCAATTTATTCCGTCATTACTGATGGCTAATCCTAAATCAGAACCAACCTGGGTGGGTGTCCATGCTCCTCTCACGAGCATTCTGTAAATACCGTCATCTCCTATGATGACGCCTGGGTTAAATGCGTTTAGACTCATCCATTTAATGCCTATATCTGGCACTATCAACGGGTTCTCTTTGAACCTCTCAATATTGATTTCTTTTTTCATGTCTTTCCTCCTTCTTTTTTGTGGTTTAATAGACAAAAGTGTTGGTAAAATTGTAAATTTTTATCTAAAATTAGCTCAAATCACATTAATAACATTTTAACTTATAAAAGCATAATGTGTTTATGGCTAATATTAAAATAAAAATAACATTTTTAATTCATTTTTTGTAAAAGAGCTGTTAATATTAATCAGCTTGATGCTGATATGTTAATATAGCATATATTTCAACTATGTCAATGGCCATTATTTAGCCGTGGACCTAAAATTTTATATTTTTTAAAACGATTTTGTATAAAAATACTTAAAATTTTTTTGACATTTTTAAATAATTTTGCTAAAATTTTACTACTAATTATTTAATTAACCATTAACTTGAAAAACTATGAAAAAATTAATTATTTTTGCTGTAGTTGTAATAATTATAGCTTCAGCCGGCTATGCTTACCTTGTTTCTAAAAATACTAAAGATATTTTAGGAATAGAAGAAGCTAAAGCTAAAGTGGAGGAGTTTATTAATAATAATTTAATGCAGGCAGGCAAAAAAGCAACTATTAAAGAAATTATTGATGAAGGGGATTTGTATAAAGTAATAGTTGATATTGGCAGTGGCCAGGACATTGATTCTTATATTACTAAAGACGGAAAAAAGTTTTTTCCGCAAGTAATGGATATTGAAGAAATTGAACAACAAGCCGCAGACAATACTGAAAATTCTGCAACAAATCCCACAACTAATCAGCCTCCAGCAAGTACAGTTTCCGCTAAACAAGATAAGCCAACAGTAGAGGTTTTTGTAATGAGCCATTGTCCTTATGGCACACAGATTGAAAAAGGCATATTGCCAGTGTTGGAAACTTTGGGTAATAAAATTGATTTTAGCTTGAAGTTTTGCGATTATGCTATGCATGATAAAAAAGAGCTGGATGAGCAGTTAAGACAGCATTGCATTCAAAAAGAACAATCTGATAAGCTGATTAGTTATTTAAAATGTTTTCTGGAAAAAGGGGAATCAGAAAGCTGTTTGTCTAAAACAGGCATTAATAAAAATCAATTAGACAACTGTGTGTCAGCAACTGATAAGCAATATAAAGTTACAGAAATGTATAATGATAAAAGCACTTGGAGAACAGACAGGTATGGAGATCCTGCTTTTCCAGTATTTAATGTAAATAGCGAAGACAATAAAAAATACGGCATAGGCGGTTCTCCCGGGTTGGTAATTAACGGACAAAAAATTCAGTCAAGCAGGGATGCTAACAGCTTGCTTAAAGTAATATGTTCCGGATTTAATAATCAGCCAGCAGAATGCAGTAAAAATTTATCTGCAACCACGCCGGCTCCGGGATTTGGCTTTAGCGGCAGTGCGGTTAATTCTAGCGGTAGTTGTGAATAATACTATTATCATATAAATATTATAAATCCCTGCTTCTTACCTCACCCCCAACCCCCTCTCCTAATTAGGAGAGGGGGCGAAGGGGGAGAGGTAAGAGGGATTTATAAGATTAATAAGATTAATTTATGGCATTAATATTTGACATAGAAACAATCGGCGTTGATTTTGACAAGCTGGATGAAATAACACAGCATAGTCTAACGCGTTGGATTAAGCGCGAAGCCGGAGATGATCAAGGCAAATATAATGTGATGCTGGCTGATTTAAAAGAAGGACTGGGTTTTTCACCGTTAACCGGTGAAATAGTGGCTCTTGGCATTTTAGACGATGAACGCAATAAAGGAGTTGTTTATTATCAGTCGCCAGAACAGGAAGCAGAAGAATTCAGCCAAGATAATTTTACTTTTAAGCCAAGGACTGAAGCGGAAATGTTAAAAGATTTTTGGCAAGGAGTAGAAAAATACAACGAATTTGTCAGTTTTAACGGCAGGCAGTTTGATGTGCCTTTTATGCTAATTAGGTCAGCCAAGCATAAAATAAAGCCAACAAGAGATTTAATGTCTAACCGTTATTTGCGCAGCCAATATTTTAACGCTAAACACATTGATTTATTGGATCAATTAGCTTTTTACGGCGCAGTCAGGCGCAAAGGTAATTTGCATTTGTACTGCCAAGTATTTGGCATAAAGTCGCCTAAAGCCGAAGGAATTACCGGTGATGATGTGGGACGATTGTTTAAAGAGAAAAAGTATAAGGAAATTGCCGAATATAATAGTTGGGATTTATTGGCAACCAAGGAGTTGTATGAGAGATGGAGAGATTATATTAAAATTTAAGATTGCAGATTTAAGATTTAAGATTTACTATACGCTTGTAATATTCTATGGTTTGTGTATAATAAAGAAACAAACTGAATAAACACCTATAATAAATTCTTTGGTTAGGTGGCCAGAGAACTTCCTTGCAGGGAGGTTAAATACTATTTTTTTGTTGGCTAACACAATGCGAAGAAACTACAAATTACGCGAATTCTATCCCGCTCGGGCGGGACGAATTAAATTCGTAGCATTCGCAAGTTTGTAGAATTCGCATTAAAATTCGTAGCCTCGCATTATATTTATGACAAAAGAAAAAAACACAATTAAAGACAACAGTAATGATTTTGCTAATTTATTAAAACAAGACATAATTAAAGTTTCTCAAGTCGGCGATATAGTTACCGGTGTTGTTTTGTCAGCCTCCAAAGCCGAAGTAAGATTAGATATTGACGGTGTAATTACCGGCATTGTACGCGGGCGCGAACTTTATCAAGAAGCAGAAGAGTATGCTAATTTAAAACCCGGTGATAAAATTGAAGCAACCGTGATTGAGGAGGAAAATGAAAACGGTGAGCTGGAATTATCATTTAGACATGCTGGCCAGCAAAGAGCCTGGACTAATTTAATTGATGCTTATGAAAATAAAAAAATTATTCAGGTTAAAGTTAATGATGCTAATAAAGGCGGTTTAATAGTGAGTTTTGGCCAAATTGCCGGTTTTCTGCCAGTTTCTCAATTAGCCCCGGAAAATTACCCTCGTGTTAGCGGCGGTGATAGAGGTAAAATTTTAGAAAAACTAAGGTCATTTGTAAGTAATGAAATTAAAGTAAAAATTGTAACCTTAAATCAGGAAGAGGAAAAATTCATTGTTAGCGAAAGAGACGCCTGGCAGGAAAAGCAAAAGGACATAATTTTAAAATATAAAGTCGGTAGCTCGGTTGAAGGTAAAATTACTGCTATTACTGATTTTGGCGTATTTATCACTTTTGACAAAGACTTAGAAGGTTTAATTCATATTAGCGAATTAGCTTGGCAGCGCATTGATAATCCGTCTGATTTATTTAAAGTTGGCGATAAAGTTAAGGCTGAAATTATTTCTATTGATGGCTCAAAGATTTTTTTGTCAGCTAAAAAGTTAATTAAGGATCCATGGAAAGAAGTTGCTAAAAAATATAAAAAAGCCCAAGCCGTAACCGGCATCATTCTTAAGGTTAATCCTTTTGGTTTATTTGTAAAGCTAGATAAGGATATTCACGGGTTGGCCCATATTAGCCAGCTTAATTTGGCGCCAGGCCAGAAAATTAATCAAGTATTTAAAGCTGGTGATAAGCAGAAGTTTATTGTTGCTTCAATTGAGCCGGAAGAGCATCGGTTAGGGTTGATGGTTGGCAAACAGAAAACAGAAAGCAGACTCGCCGACGCTACATCCGTCGCTTCCGCCTCCGCTAAAGCTACGGCGGATAAAAAAGCTATGGATGTTAAAGAAGCTATGGCGGGCAAGAAACAGAAAGCAGACGGCGGTGTTGTTTTTAATACATCTGTTGTTTCTTCTTCTGCTACATCCGTCACTAAAGTTTTGGATGTTAAAAAAGTTGCGAAAGATAAAAAAATTGTAGCGAGCAAAGAACAGGTTGCAAAAAAAGATGTTGGGAAAGATGGTGCGAAGGAAATTAAAAAGTAAGAAAATAAGCAATTTGACTAAATATAATATTTGTGATATAGTATAAATATTCTATGAAACTTATTCAAATCATTCAAATGATTATTGCCGTGTTATTAATAGCAGTGATTTTGCTGCAAAGCCGAGGTACCGGCCTTTCTGGTGTATTTGGCGGAGCTAGCAGTGTTTATCGCACTAAAAGAGGCATTGAAAAAACTTTATTTACTGCCACAATTGCGCTTGCTGTACTATACTTTTTAGTTTCATTAGCTGGGGTTATATATAAGGGCTAAACTCCCACAAATCAACAAATCAACAACAAATTTACAAATATTTACATTTCGTATTTGTAGATTTGTGAAAGGATTTGTTGATTTGTGGGAGCTAAATTATTAAATCGTGGACTCATCTAATTCTAAAATTATTCAACTAATAAATAAAGTGAAAATAGCTTTGTCTAATTTTTATTTGTATATATTTGGAATAGCGCGAAAAGTATTTAAATTGGAAAATGGCCAGGTTAGTAATGGCCAGCAACAAATTGATATAGATAAAAAGTTAGTTTTTTCTTTAGCAAAATCCAGGATCCCTAAATTAAAGCAACTTAAATATTTTAAACGATTTTTAAGCAACAGAGAAATTTGGATAATTAATTTTTGCGCGCTAATTGTTTTAGTTAGTTCAGTGTTTTTAGTTGTCAGGTTTTATAAATCTCATTTGCAGGTTGTGCCAATTTCTGGCGGTGAATATATTGAAGGATTGATTGGCGCGCCAAAATATATTAATCCGCTTTATGCCAGTGTTAGCGATGTTGATAATGACATTACTAATTTAATTTTTTCTTCATTATTTAAGCGCGGCAAAAACGGAGAGCTAATTAATGACTTAGCTGAAAGTTATGAAATTAGCCGGGATAATAAAATTTATACCTTTAAAATAAAACAGGAGGTTAGTTGGCATAACAAGAGCAGGCTAACAGTTGATGATATTACATTTACTTTTAATTGCATTAAGGATAAACAATATAAATCACCTTGGCGCGCCAGTTTTACCGGAGTTGAATTAGAAAAGATAGATGAAAATACTGTTCAATTTATTTTAGCCGAGCCATATGCAGCTTTCCTGGATTTATTGACTTTTGGCATTTTACCGCAAGAATTATGGCAGCAAATTTCAGCGGATACCGCTAATTTAGCCGGATTAAATTTAGAGCCAATCGGTTCTGGCCCGTATAAATTTAAATCATCGGTTAAAGATAAAAAAACAGGCAGCATTAGATCTTATAATTTAATTAGCAATGAAAATTATTATAGAGACAAGCCATATATTAATGAATTGTCTTTTAAATTTTTTCCCGGTTTTGAGGAAGCAGTTGCTAGTTTAAATCAAGGCTTAATTGACGGCATTAGTTATTTGCCCAGGCAGATTAAAAATGAAATAGCGGCCCAAGATGCTCTTAATTGTTATCAGTTAAATTTGCCGCAGCTAACCGCAATATTTTTAAATCAAAAAGCTAATTCAGCCATTAGCGATAAAAAAGTAAGGCAAGCTTTGGTTTTGGCAATTGATAAGAATAAAATAATTAGCGAAATATTGGGGGATGAAGCCCGTTTAATTGACAGCCCGATTTTGCCTGACAGTTTTGCTTATAACCCCGAGATTAAAAAGTATAAATATAACATTGAAGAAGCAACTGAATTATTAGATCAAGCTGGCTGGGAAACAGCGGAATTAACAGAAGATGACATTAGCCAAGCTGAACAGGATGCGTTATCAGAAGATGAGAAAATCAAACTGCAAGCTGAAAAAAAATTAGCAATTGGAGCCGGCAAGTGGCGGACCAAAGATAATGAATTTTTAATTCTTAAATTAACCACGGTTGACAACGAAGAAAATATGCAAATAGCCCAAGCAATTAGTGAATTTTGGCAAGAAATTAATATTAGAACCGCAGTTGAACTTATTCCAGCCAATCAAATTCAAAGCGTAATAATTAAACCAAGAAATTTTATTGCTTTATTATATAGTGAAATAGTTGGAGCTGACCCGGATCCTTATCCATTTTGGCATTCTTCGCAGATTGGCGAAAGTGGCCTGAATATTACTGATTATGTTAATAAAGAAGTTGATGCTTTGCTTGAAGACGCGCGTTTAACATCTGATATTGAAGCACGCAAGGAAAAGTACAAAAAGTTTCAGGAAATTATAGCTGAAGAAGCGCCTGCTATTTTTCTTTACAGCCCGACTTATACTTATGTGCAGAGCAAAAAGGTTAAGGGCTTTGATGTCCGAAATATTTTAATTCCCCGGGATCGGTTTGCTAATATTGCTGAATGGTATGTTAAGACGGGGAAGAAATTGGTGTGGGATTGATTTCGCGTAACACCGCAAATGCTTCGCAAAACGGGGCAAGCGTGGAACGCCGCGTAACGCAATCGCCGCCCAGCCGTAAACGGCAGGGCTATGAATTAGGTTTTTAAGCCCGCTGAAGCGGGCTATATAAACAAACGTGGTTAGAATAGCCCTGTTTACAGGGCTTAAAAAACCAAAACATAGCGTAGGTATTTATGCCTATGCGGTGGGGATGGTTGCGTATCAAGTTTCATAGAAAAGAAAATAACAATTTTTTATTTAATTGAATTCTTTTGAAATTTTTTTTGGAATAAAAAAACTCGCCCAAGCCAATAACTTAAGCGAGTCCAAGATGTAGCGTAATTTTTTACGCCTTGTTGGTCTTTTCAGGTGTAGCGATGTCCAAAAACAGCTCGTCTGTCAGAAGTCTACCAACATTGTCCAGTAAGCAGTCTGCCTTGATTTGACGAAGAGTCTTGACGACATCCTCACGATGCTTTTCAGGAATAATTATCCTTTTGAGTATCTCAATTTCAGTGTACAATATTCCCATATGTGTAGCGATCATAAAGAAATCGTTGACGGACTTGTCTCTGCTTAATGCTTTGGCTACTTCGCCGATCATCTCCACAATAACCTCATGCGCTGGTTTCTTGTTGCTCATCACTAATCCTCCTTATTTTTTTTCAAGTTAATAAAAAGATCCAAAACAATAACCCTTAACCTCTCAAAACCTTATATTATAAATCCAAATTTGTCAAGGGTCCACCTTTGCTCCCACTTCCGCTAAAGCTATGGTGGGTAAAAAAGTTATTGAGGATAAAATACAAATGCCGATGTGGTGAAATTGGTAGACACGCAGCGTTCAGGGCGCTGTGGGAGCAATCCCGTGTGGGTTCAACTCCCACCATCGGCACAACTTCATTAATAATAAATAAAATCTTATTAATCTTATAAATCCCTGCTAATTTATTTGTGCAGGTAGGGATTTATATGATTTATATGATAATAGAATTATGATTACAAAATACAAAAGTACAACCACAAAACAACCAAGAACAAGAACTGCCGCAAGACCAGCCAGCAGGCGTTTTGTTAGTGCTAAAAAAATTAGCCAGCCCAACGGCAACAAACTAAAAGTAATGTGCCTGGGCGGACTGGAAGAAGTCGGTCGCAATATGACAGTTATGGAATATGGCGAGGACATTATTATTATTGATATGGGCTTGCAGTTTCCTGAAGAAGATATGCCGGGGATTGATTATATTATTCCAGATATTACTTATCTTAAGAATAAAATCAACAGAATTCGCGGGGTAATTATTACGCATGGCCATTATGACCATATCGGGGCCATTCCTCACTTAATGGGAGAAATCAACAATCCGCCTATGTTCATGGGAAAATTAACTGCAGGCATAATTAGGAAAAGAGTTGAAGAATATAGAAAATGCCCTAAATTAAACATTCAGCAAATAGATGAAAAATCAAACATTAGATTAGGCAAGTCATTCAGGGTTGAATTCCTGCGGGTTAACCATTCTATTCCTGACTGCTTTGCTATTATTGTCCATACCCCGCTTGGCATAGTTTTTCATACAGGGGATTTTAAAATTGATTATTCTCCGGTTAATGACAAACCGGCTGATATTAACCGCATTGCCCAGTTGGGCGGGCAAGGTGTTTTAATGATGATGTCGGACTCTACTAATGCCACAGATCCGGGCTATCAGATTTCCGAATCTTCAATCGGTGATGAAATGGGCCGGCTGTTTGAAAAAATGCGCGGCAGGATTATTATCGGCACTTTTGCCTCTCAATTAAGCCGTGTGCAAAAAATATTTGATTTAGCCCATAAGCACGGCAGAAAAATTTATTTGCAAGGCAGAAGCATGAATGATAATGTAGAAATTGCGCATCAAATCGGTTATCTTAAATTTCATCCCAGTATTTTAATTCATGATCCTGATATTAGACGTTTGCCAGACAATAAAATCATTATTTTGGGCACAGGCGCGCAAGCTGAGAGCAATGCTTTTTTAATGCGGGTTGTTAATGGCGAGCATCGTGTTATCAGCTTAAAGCAGGGTGATACAGTTATTTTTTCTTCATCAGTAATTCCCGGCAATGAACGCACTATTCAGAATTTAAAAGACATGATTGTGCGCCAGGGCGCTAAAGTGATCCATTATATGATGATGGATGTGCATGCCGGGGGACACGGCAAACAGGAAGACTTAAAATTAATGATGCGGCTGCTTAAGCCGGAATATTTTATGCCTATTGAAGGCAATCATTATATGTTGCAAGCGCATGCTGATTTAGCCGAGCAGGTTGGTATTCCCAGGGAAAATATTTTCGTTGCTGATAATGGGCAGGTGGTTGCCCTCACCCCCAGCCCCTCTCCCGCTCGTACCTCACGGGAGAGGGGAGCTTATCAAAGAGAAAGAGTTATTGGCAGATTAACTCAAGAAAAGGCGCCGACTGAATATGTTATGGTTGACGGGCTTGGCGTGGGCGATGTTTCTAATATTGTGCTGCGCGACCGCAGAGTAATGTCTGAAGATGGCATGATTGTGGTTATTGCTACGATTGATTCTAAAACAGGGGAGCCGATTGGCAATCCAGACATTATTTCCCGCGGGTTTGTTTATATGAAGGAAAACAGGGAATTGATTCAAAATACCCGCATGAAAGTGAAAAAAATAGTTAAGGATCATGATCCGCGTACGCCGGCTGATGTTGATCATATTAAAAATAAAATTAGAAATGATGTAGGGCAATTTTTGTTTAGCAAAACTAAAAGAAGGCCAATGGTTTTGCCAGTGGTGATAAAAGTATAGCGGTCGCAACGCGACAATAGGAGCGGTGTGAACGCGGATGCAGTACGTGTACGCGCCGCTTCCACTTCGTTCCAACATTGCATCCGCTTGCAACTCGTAACTCATAACGCAAAAAAAGAAAGCAAGGCGCTTTCTTTTTTTAATTTTGATTAAAATCTGTTATTCAATATTTTTTACGCGCAAATTCATCTCGCACACTTTCCCACATATCCATTAATCTGTCTTCAATAAATTCTAAATTATCATCATCAGTCAACTTGCCTTTTTCTTGAAAATAATCAATTGTTTCCACAACAAACTGCTTATAAGCAGCGCGGTCATAGCCGCCCTGCTCCTGCATTTTCTTTTTAACTAATTGTAAGATTTCTTCTGCAACTGGCTCCATATAATTAAGTAATAAGGGTAATAGTTAATGGCAAAATAAAACCAGAGAACATTTCTTCTTTAATAAAGCCATTAATATTTATTTTTTAAAAGGGTATCTAGGTTATCAGGGAAAGGATGTTAGGATATTAGAATATCAGGGAAAATTTAACACCTGTTATCCTGATGCCCCGACACCCTTTCCCTGATAACCAGATTAAACTGATAAACTAAATGATTATTCTTTTATTATAATATAATACAGCGAATTGTCAATCTTGACTATCATAGATTATAATGTTATTATACTATTGTTAGCTGACTAAATTTTAAGCAAATTATATCGCCAGACAAGTTAAAAAAATATCAATAGAAATATTAATATTTTTAGCAAAATTATTAATTTTTTTAAAGAGGTTGATAGCCGCTTTTTTTGTTAACTTAATTTGGAAACCGTTGCGGGTTATTTTGCGCTTGGTGTTTTATAAAATCGTGGTTAAGATTTATAAATTGTATTTATATGTGCTTAAAAAGTTTGGCTGGTCTAGCAGAGTTAGAAGCAAATCTTTTACCTGGCTGGTTAATCAAAAGTTAGTACATTTTGTGGTTATAATACTGACAGTGTTAACGGTTGGTTTTAATTTTACCAGTAAAACACAAGCGGTTTCTTCTGAAGAGTTGGTGGGCAAGACTCTTTTATCAGAATTAGTAACCAGTGAATTTGGCGAATCTGATGAGTTGATCGAAAAATTTTTTGA